>CAZNRJ010000140.1:0-8938 GCA_964574945.1 uncultured Ohtaekwangia sp.
GAACCCAGCCCTGATCTACGGCCTGCCTGAATACTTGTTCCGTTAATCGCTTTACCCGATGTTGTTCTTCACGGATTCGTTTCCTGATTTTTGTAAGTTCGGGACTTGAGTTATCCCGTATCTGACCTTTGTCATCAAATTTTGATTCGATTTGCTGAAGTAAATTTTTAGATACGGCAACCTGGTGTGTTAATGTATAAAGTTCAGGATATAGCTCTTTATTGGTGATGAGGTACTGCTTCGCAGCAAGAATAGTCTGCAGCGAAGTGAGAATAATATAAAATGCTTCTTCCTCAAGAAAGCTATCTTCGATAGCAGCTGTTTTTAAGTATTCTTCCGGATCGGCATAGTGTGTTGCCGGAAACTGATCGCCTTTTTCAAGGATCAATTTAAATTCAAGATTTTGGTTAAGCTGTGATTGTACAGTGAGAAAATCAGAAGAGAAACCCATCTGATCTACCAACTTGACTCCTAAAGGACTAAGGCAATAATTCTTTAATCGGTCGCGGATTTGATCAAACCCCAGTTTCTGTTCAAACTCGGTCGGGAATACCATTGATAAACTAATTGGTAGAAGTTTTGCCCTTTTGCTTCTGCTCTCTCAAGCTCAGCGAATCAATTATCGCGTCATAGATTTTTTCAAATTCTACGGGCCGATCGATATAGTACTGATATGTTATACGCATAATTGAATCCGATGCACCTTCACGTGCCAGTAATTTTTGTTCAGCAGGTTTAAAATACTTCATCACAGAATCCTTTACCACAGCCTGCCCACTGGCCCGCGCTTCTGCCAGGTAAAGTTCCATCATTACTTTTGTCAATTCTTTGGGCGACAACACCCCCGCAGGTCTTTTCTCCTTTTGGCAGGAACAAAAGATACCGATCACCAGGACTATCAAACCAAAGCGAGCGATAATCGTACGAATCTGTTGCCGTCTGTAACTCATATAGGCTGCGAAATTAGTCATATTTATTATTTTTAGGCCTCCAAAAAAGTGCCAGAGTGAAAGAGCTGCTGAAAAAACTTAGGAAATACGAAATACAGATTAGAAAGGCCATTAACAGCCAGATGCAGGGTGATTTCCACTCTATTTTCAAAGGCACGGGTTTAGAGTTTGACGATGTGCGCCCCTATCAGTATGGTGATGACATCAGAACCATCGATTGGAATGTTTCGGCAAAAGGCCATGGCACCTTTGTTAAAACTTTTCGCGAAGAAAAAGAACAAACTATCTTCTTTATCCTGGATGTAAGTGCATCTCAATTCATCGGTACACCCGGCCAAACGAAGTTTGACATTGCCAAAGAAATTTGTGGAGTGCTCGCCTTATCGGGAACGAAAGAATCCAGCCAGGTAGGTTTAATCTGTTATTCCGATGAGCGCGAAAAATTCATCAAACCCAAGAAGGGAATGGCACAGGCCTATGAAATAATTTCCAACCTCACCAAGTTAGAGCCAAAATCAACCAAGACTAATCTCAATAAAGCAATTACGTTTGCGTTAAATTCCATTAAGCGAAGAAGTGTTATTGTTATGATTTCAGATTTTATTGATGAAGGGTATCACCACCATTTAAAATCACTGGCAAAAAAACATGATCTTGTTTTGATTCAGGTGAGTGACAAACGGGAAACACAACTACCTAAGTTAGGCATCATTCCTATTCTCGATAAAGAATCGAAAAAAACTTTGTGGGTCAATTCTTCTTTTGGCGATTTCAGGGATAAAATGACTACTCATCATTTTGAACGACAGCAAGAGATTGTCAACTTCAGCAAAAAACACCAAATCAATTTTTTAAGTGTTTCCACAGATGAGAACTTTGTGCCTAAACTGTTGAAATTATTTAAGGTCAGGAATAAAACAGTTAAAAGTGTTTAAGGCGTTTCAACTTACTTTCTTTTTGTCATTAATTTCCCTTCCGGGCGTTTCGCAAGAGGTGAACGTGCGCGGTTACTTCCATGCGGATACTGTGAAGTTAGGTGAGCCCATAAAATTTTATCTCACCGCAACTTATCCGCAAACCTACCAGGTTTTATTTCCTGACTCCACATTTTCATTTGCCCCTTTTGAGTATCAGGATAAGAAATACTTCCAAACAAAAACAACGGGCGGGTTAAGTTATGATAGTGTGATCTACACACTCGCCACCTATGAAATAGAAAAAGTTCAAACACTGGCGCTTCCTGTTTTTCAGCTTCAGGGTAAAGATTCCCTGACCTATCTAACCGAAACAGATACCGTTTTCTTCAAAGAGCTTGTAGGTCCCCTGCCCGATTCATTAGCGATCAGTCAGCTCCCGTTAAAAACAAATACAGCGTATAATCCGGTAAGCTGGCTACTTAATTACCCGCTGTTATTAATTATCGGTGCCATTCTTTTGCTGGTTGCGATTGCATGCTGGATACTGTTTGGAAAACGAATAAGAAAATATTTTACGCTCAGGAAACTGGTGAAAAGTCACGAATTGTTTTTAAGCAGCTTCGATGAAGCGATTGAAAAACTGAAGACAGGCTTCTCTCCTGAGGTAGCAGAGTCATCGATCACGATTTGGAAAAAATATATGGAAGAACTTTCCTCACGGCCTTATACAAAATTTACTTCGCGTGAAATAAGGGAACAGGAAAGTACTGAACTCGGTCAACCCCTTCATTCGGTGGATAGAATGATTTATGGACGATTGGCCCCTGAGACATTTGATTCATTTCATCAACTGAAGGAGTTTACAAAAAATCAATTCAACCAAAAGGTAGAGGAAGTGAAGCATGGATGAGATACTTAATCCCTGGTATTCGTTAGATTGGTTTTATCCCTCCACCCTGCAAGGGTTTACGTGGGAGAACTCCTTATTCCTGTGGGCAATATTTTTAGTTCCTTTTGTATTTATCAGTCGCTGGGCTTTACGGTATTATTTCAATCAAAAACTCCCGGTGGCACTTGTTAAAAGTGATCTCACCACATCTCCGCTTACGTGGATTCGTTTACTGCCTGAGTTCATTTTATCACTTGTGCTTGTGCTGATTTTAACTGCCCTTGCCCGGCCGCAAAAAACAAATGAAAAAGTAGAGCAATGGACGGAAGGTATAGACATTATGCTGGCGATTGACATCTCGCAGTCTATGCAGATCGAAGATTTTAAACCTAACCGGTTAGGAGCCGCCAAAGATGTGGCACGTGAGTTTATTAAAGGAAGGCTTCAGGACAGAATTGGGATTGTGGTTTTTTCGGGCGATGCCTTTTCACTTGCGCCACTCACCACCGATTATGATTTACTCAATTCATACTTGAACGATATTAACTTCGATATGATTGAATCGCGCGGTACCGCAATTGGTTCAGCGTTGGCCGTGGTGACTAATCGCATGCGCGAGTCGGAATCAAAATCAAAAGTTTGTATTCTACTGAGCGATGGTGATAACACCGCTGGCAACATTGACCCAATTACATCGGCTGAGTTAGCTGCAGCCTACGAAATTAAAACGTATACAATCGTTGTAGGAAAAGAAGGCATGGTACCTTTCGGTAAGGATTACTTTGGCAGGCCCAACATGGTTGAAAATACAGTTGACGAAACTACCATGCGCAAGATTGCCCAGATTGGCGGTGGGGAATTTTTCAGGGTAACAGACAACGCAGCCCTTATAAGAGTATTTGATCGCATCGATCAATATGAAAAGGCAGAAATAAAAGAAAGCCGGTTCAAAGATACTGCCGACTATTATTATGTATACCTGCAGTGGGCGGTGGTTTTTTTCTTATTGTGGCTGCTGCTTAAGTCAACCTTCTTATCGAATGTGCTGCAGGATTGACCTGAAAAAAAGAATTTAGCTTGAAAAGGTGTCAAGACATTTTGAAGTGTCAGACACCTCTGTGTTTTGACTTTTGAAGATGGCTTCCAAAATTACTTCTTACCTGTATTCAGATAATAACTCTTCTGCTTCTTGTCTAACTTCTCGATCGCATATCGAAGGGTAACCCTGGGCATGGTTGGGCTATGTTCATCCAGAAATTCAATTAATCGCAACGGATCGCGTTTACCCGCTTCCCTTATCCAGCTTCCTACCGCTTTGTTGATCAAGTCTTCCTTGTCGTTGATTAAAATTTCTGCGATTTTAAATGTATCATCAATGTCATTTTGCCGGATAAAAAAATACGTACTTACAATGGCGGTTCTCCGTTCCCAAATATTCTTTGACTTTGCAAGTTTATATAATATTGCCCTTGGTTTATCTATCAAATATCCGCCCACCACATAAGGCGCACTTCTGTCAACCAGGTCCCAATTATTTATTCGATCATGCCGTTTGATATAGAGATCAAAAAGTTCCTTCCTTCTTTCGCTTGAAACCTTCTTATCACGCGCCTGGAAATCCATTATACTCACCGCACCCAGCCTTACTTCGTAATAATCATTGTCAAGTAACTTTTCTACCTCGTTCAATGGCATTAAATAAAATTGTTTTGCGGTATCAAAAAGAGTTGCCATGCGAATCCCTAACCCTTTGTTCGTTGAATTATGATCATGAAAAAAACGCAGGTTATCAACCGTTTTGCTGCGAAGACCGGTTAGTTTTGTTACAAACTCTTTTGCAGTCAACTTTGGAGAGGCTGGTTTTTTCTTTGGCACTAACTTTTTTATTGCTTTCATACCTATGAATGATTTGTTCTGCTTAATACCCAAAACTCATCGTATTCAATCTGGGCGGAGTCTACCATTTCGCGAACCACTTCAATAAACAATTCTTTTTCAGAAGGATCTACAGCTGTCTCCAGGTCTTCCACCGTCATGGGTTTCTGTTTCAATAAATACAAAATCTGTTGTTCGTAGTCCTTGAACATGGTAAGATTTTCCTTTTTCCGCTTGCCAATACAAACATCACATATACCACATGTAGTGTAGGTCACCTCATCAAAATATTCCTGGATAACCTGCATGCGGCATTGGTGTTCTTGCTCAGCGTACTTTTTCATAGCTTCCATTTTTGATAAGTGAAGGTCGCGCCTGCGGTCATACTCCTTTTTATCAATGGGCAATCGTTCTGCATCTTGCCGTGCAAGAACAAAAGTAATTTTCGGGCTTTCATTTACAGGCTCATAAACAATTACCTGAAGATTATGCAATTGCTCAAGCTCCAGCTTGACTGTTGCTAAAGACTGCTTCAGCATTTTGGCAATTTGGGATTCAGAGATCGGTGCAAAGTCAGCGTATAACTCACCACCATACAATCGCAGCAATGCTTTAATTACTACATCAAACCGCGCATTCGCCACCTGAAACTCGTACAGTTTCTTTTTATCAAAAGATATATGAAGCAACGAAGGACGGTAGAAACTTTCATTAAATTCAAGAAGTCCAAACTCCTCCAGTTTTTTTAAGGCCGGATAAACTTCCGTTGATTTGAAGCTAAACTTTTTGCAAAATGTTTCGAGATCAAAATCATAACTCTCGCCCTGGCTGCTTCCCTCTGCAATTTGAAAATGGTTTGCCAGCGCTTGATAAATCTTCTTTAGATAATTTATTTCTGGTTGAGATTGCAGCACTTTATTTTGGAGAGCCTGCACATCTACTTCATGGATAATAATAGCTGCGTACGACCGTCTTCCATCACGACCGGCACGGCCCGCTTCCTGGTAATATGATTCAAGGTTCTCGGGCAAATCCATGTGAACCACCACCCGAACATCAGGTTTGTTGATACCCATGCCAAATGCATTGGTAGCTACCATCACCCGGGTTTTATTAGCAATCCACTCATCCTGTCTCGAAATTCGTTCCTGGTGCGTCAACCCGGCATGATAGAACGTAGACGGGAATCCATTTTTACCAAGCATAGCCGCCAGCAATGCGGTCGATTTTCTTGATCGCACATAAACAATAGCAGCCCCCGGCACTTTGCGCAGAACTTCTAATAATTTCTTTTCTTTCGTTTCTGTCTTTCGCACTACAAACGAAAGATTATCGCGCGCAAAACTTTTTTGGAAAACCTCAGGTGCAGTAAGATTTAATTTTTCAATAATATCATCTCTTACGTTTCGCGTAGCCGAAGCCGTTAAGGCAATAAAAGGAATATCGGGTTTGCTTTCGCGGAGGTCGGCAATTTTTAGATAGGGCGGCCTGAAATCGTAGCCCCATTGTGAAATGCAATGCGCCTCATCAATCGCCACCAGACACACGTTCATTTTTATAACGCGTGCTTTAAATAAATCGGTTTGCAATCGCTCGGGTGAGAGGTAGAGAAATTTGATATTTCCATAGACACAATTATCCAATGTTATATCTATTTCGCGATGATGCATGCCTGCATGAACGGCTACAGCCGGAATACCCAATTGTTTCAATTGCTTTACCTGGTCTTGCATGAGCGCAATGAGTGGGGTAATCACGAGGCAGATTCCCTCTTGCATTAATGTTGGGATTTGAAAGCAAATGGATTTACCTCCGCCCGTTGGCAGAATAGCAACTACATCATGCTTCGCTAACACTGCCTTAATAATCTCTTCTTGCGGTGATCTGAATTGAGCGTGACCCCAATACTTAGTAAGGATTTCGAGCGAAGTCATTTACCAACGCAATTCTTGTTTATTAAGAAATGCTGCAATTCCCCTTTTGCAATCATCGGTTGCCCGTGCTTTTGCATTCATAGATGCAGCAAGGTTCAAAGCATCCTCTAAAGACAACCCTTGAACTGCTGAGATAAGTTGTTTGGTTAATTCCATAGACTGGGCAGAATTAGACCTGATTAAATGTTGGGCAAAATCGAAAACAGCGGTATTCAACTCTTCGCGACTTACCACTTTTGTTACTAATCCAAGTTTTAATGCTTCTTCGGCTTTAATGATTTCACCGGTAAGCAATAGGTGCCGGGCTTTTTGCTCGCCAATTTTCCTTACTAAAAACACAGCCACTAACGCAGGTATAAAACCAATCTTCACTTCGGTATATCCAAACTTAGCTTCGGGCACGGCAAAAGTAAAATCACATACGTTTGCCAATCCGCAGCCACCCGCCAGGGCATGACCTTGCACTTGTGCAATTACCACTTTCTTCAAAGAATAAATTTTCAGGAATAATTCTTTCAGATGGTTGGAGTCAGCAAGGTTTTCATCGTAAGAAAAATTTTGCAACTGCTGGAGATACGCTAAATCTGCCCCGGCACAAAAAGATTCTCCGTTGGCGTTTAACACAACTACTTTCACATCTGGGTCATTCTCAGCTTTGATAAAAGTTGATTTCAACTCATTGATCAAGTCATGGCTCAAAGCATTGCGCTTATCAGGTCTGTTTAAGGTGATGTACCCTACTCGTTTTGCTACTGAATATTCTACCAGGCTCATTTTTAATTTGTTAGTGTAAATGCACCCTGATCCAACACAGCGTGCAGGCGATCACTATTTGATGCCGCCAACTGTTTCCATTTATTTATATAACTTCTTGAATTGCTGCCATCCAGGATAATTTTCTTTGCCGGAACATCCTCTAACCGATCAGGGATAGGTATTGAATTCCGTGCGACAACAAGGTAATCGATTTCAGCCGATTGAGGTAATTGCTGTCCTTTATTCTTTGCAAAAGCAATTTTATTTTTATTCCATGAAAATATTTCCAATCCCTGGGGCAATTCCTTTGAGAAAGGAACAGTCGTATAAATAGTTTCAACACCACGTTGCAACCGGTTGGGCCCAATGTGGAACCGAATCCGTTCTTCATCATGCTGTAGTGTTGAATCGGCATTAAAATAACTCACTCCACGATCAATCCATTCCATGGCTGAATGACCCGAAATGCTATACACCACAAATTGCTGACGGTCTACAAAGTTTCGAAAGTGAATTATCTGTGTACCAACAAATACCAACGCAATAAATGCTACTACATATAACCATCGAATAGACCGCACTTGAATCATTACAATGATAAAAGTCAACAGCAAAACAATTAACCAGCATTGAAACGTAGTCAGGTATACACCACTCACTAAGCTAAAAGGTAAGTCCTCGGTTTTGAAAACAACCCAGTTGAGCAGTTGAATCAGCATAACAAGAATTTTTCCAATCAACCACGCTGCAGATGACCAGGCACTAAAAGCTAATAATATGATTCCTCCTACAAGGATGAAGGTAGATAATGGAATCACAAAAATATTAGAGATTAAAAAGTAAACCGGAAACTGGTGAAAGTACAACATGCTTAATGCAAACGTTGAAATCTGGCCTGCAATAGAAACACATGTAATCTGCCATACCCAGTCCCCTGCCTTGCTGTCAATTTCCCAAAGGCTATAAATAGGTCGTTGCAGATAAACAATACCCAACACAGCAAGGTAAGATAATTGAAACCCCACTGACATAATTAAATAAGGATTGTGAAGGAGCAGCACAAAAGCGGAAGCGGCCAAGGTGTTATAAATATTTGTTCGCCAACCCAAAGGCCTTGCCAACGCAATGAATGAAAACATTGCTACTGCCCGTAAAACCGAAGGTGAAAGTCCGGTAACAAATGCAAATGACCAAAGAAATACAATACTGATTAAAGCAATGATCCACCTGCTCCATGCAAATGATTTTAAGGGTCGCAACAGCAAAAGAATAATTCCATAAATGATGCCCACATGCAAACCCGATACGGCCAACACATGCATGGCCCCGCTGGCAGCGTAGGCGTTTTGTAAATCCGTATCAATGCCCTCCGTTACACCCAACACCAAAGCAATCGCTATGGCCTGTTCCTGATCTCCTGTAACATTTTTTCGGATAACATCGGAAGCCCATGCACGCACGACATGAGAATAATAAATAAACCCTTTTCGCTGGGTCGGTTGAACAAACTTTACCTGATCAGCCTGGAGATACTGTTGATGGTATGTCTTTCGGAAAGTGAGAAAGCGCTTAAAATCAAACTCGTTGGGATTGGCAGGTTGCTTTAATTCTTGTGGC
>CAZNRJ010000141.1:0-1952 GCA_964574945.1 uncultured Ohtaekwangia sp.
CACCGCCAATGCAACCGTAGCGGGTTGGGGCAATATGGGTGGTGGCGTAACCTTAATGGTGATGCCAATGATTTTTGCAGGGCTTATTGGAGTTGGCTATTTGAATACAGAAGCCTGGAGATACGCGATGATCGTGCCCGGAGTTGCTTTGTTTATTATGGGCATCATCTATTACTATTTCACTCAAGATACTCCTGATGGCAACCTGAACAAATTGCGCAAAACAAATCCTGAGTATCGCGCGAAAGCAAAAGATTCGGAAGGAAGTTTTCTAACGGCATGCAAAGATTACAGGGTATGGATCTTATTCCTCGCCTATGGCGCATGCTTTGGTATTGAGATCACTATTGACAACATCGCAACGCTTTACTTCATAGATAATTTTCAGTTGGGGCTTAAGGAAGCCGGTATTATTGCCGGCACGTTTGGGATGATGAATATTTTTGCCCGCGCACTCGGTGGAGTGTTTGGAGATAAAGCCGGAAAAAAATATGGCTTAAAAGGACGCATTTTTATTCTCGGGGCATTTCTGCTATGTGAAGGACTTGGCCTTATGCTATTCTCTGCCATGAATACGCTTCCGTTGGCGATTGCTACTATGTTATTGTTTGCCCTGTTCTTAAAAATGTCGAATGGGGCAACGTATTCTGTTGTGCCTTTCATTAACAACAAAGCCATGGGAGCAGTATCGGGTATTGTAGGTGCAGGAGGAAATGTAGGTGCTGTATTGGCCGGTTTCTTATTTAAATCAGAAAATATTTCCTATCGCGAAAGCTTGTTCATCATAGGCGTGGTAGTGATTGTCGTTTCTGCAATCGCATTCCTGCTGTGCTTGCCTAAGAAAACAGCGAGTGAGCTTTTAAACCCTGAGAACCCTGTACTTGAGAAAGCTATGGTGATCAACAAGAATTAATCTAACACGATATGAATAAGCTTGGGTACCCCCTGGTGTTGTTTTTCTGTATGTGTTTTATACTTCAAGTGCATGCCCAGTTCGTGGTTTCAGGTCAACTAAGAACCCGATCTGAACTACGTGATGGCCAAGGTGCACCTTCTGTAAGCGATACGGTCCCGGCCTTCTTTACTTCACAGCGCACGCGTGTTAATTTTGGTTACACAGGCTATCGATTTAAAATTTTTACAGTCATTCAAGATGTGCGTGTATGGGGTCAGGATGGTTCTTCTATAAACCGCGCAACAACAGCTCCCAACAATGGTCTTATGCTGCACGAAGCCTGGGGCGAACTAAGCCTTGTTGATACCGGCAGAGTAATAAAAGATTTCACATTAAAAGTGGGGCGACAAGAATTCGTGTATGATGATGTGCGTCTGTTAGGAAATTTAGATTGGCTCCAGCAAGGTCGAAGACATGATGCAGCTTTGCTAAAATTTAGTCACAAAGGTTGGATAGCCCACCTTGGCGCAGCATACAATCAAAATGCCGAACGAAAATCAAATACAATTTATAATGGAGTTCCTACAGGATATCCAGCCAGTACCAACGGAATGGCCTCTATGTATAAATCCATGCAATTCCTATACCTCGCAAAGAAGATTCCTAACGGAACTGCTTCATTCCTTGCGTTCAAAGATGACTTTAGCAAATTTCACTTTGCTCCAACCGATGTTAACCAGGCAACACCAATCTACGAACAACGTGTGTGGAGCCGCTATACCCTTGGCGGGAATTTAACAGGAACAGCATTCCGAAAATTAGGTTTTGGGTTAAGTGCCTTTTACCAGGATGGAAAATACCGCGAAGGCACCTCACTGAATGAATACTTACTTTCTGCATCGGTTTCACATCCGGTGGGGAAAAAATTTAATGTTGGCACCGGTGTAGACATAACTTCAGGAAATAATGGGTCTGACGCAGGCAAAAGATATCAACGCTTTGATCCTCTGTACGGAACTCCTCATAAATTCTGGGGTTACATGGATTACTTCTATGT
>CAZNRJ010000141.1:1962-8848 GCA_964574945.1 uncultured Ohtaekwangia sp.
TTCTATGTGGCTGATGGGTTCGGATCAAACGGTCTTACTAATTACTATTTAAGGACAAAATATAATGCGAAAAGTAACGTCACACTCTTGTTGGATGCACATCAGTTTGTTTTGCCTAATGCAGTGTTTGCGGCCGATGGATCAAAATTGACAAAAAATCTGGGTACTGAATTTGACCTTGTGTTCAACTATGTGGTTACTAAAATAATTTCAATAGAGTCAGGGTACTCTGTCATGTTTTCAACTCCTACCCTAACCTCACCCAGCGTAAAAAATATACCACAGGCAGATACCTTTTCAAGCTGGGGGTATGTGATGATTGGCATCAAGCCTGAATTTGTTTTTAAATGAATCATCTGAACTCAGGATTAAAATGAAAAAGAAAACTGAAACGCTGTGCTCGGAAAAGAAGATAGTGTAAGGACAACCTGTTCATACTGTGGTGTTGGCTGCGGTATGATGGTAAAGAAAGATCGCAGGGGAAATATTTCCATTGAAGGGGACAAAGACCACCCTGCCAATCAGGGCCAGTTGTGTTCCAAGGGCATGAACCTGCATTACGCCATGCAAGACAAAAGCGACCGGTTGCTCTATCCTGAAATGCGGTGGAATAGAAACCATCCGCATGAGCGCGTAAGTTGGTCGGTTGCCATGAAGCGTGCTGCCGCTGTTTTCAAATCGATCATTCATACACACGGGCCCGACTCAGTTGGGTTTTATGTTTCCGGCCAGTGCCTCACCGAAGAATATTACATAGCCAATAAATTAGTAAAAGGATTTCTGGGCACGAATAATATTGACACAAACTCGCGCCTGTGTATGAGCAGCGCAGTGGCCGGCTATACAAAAATGTTAGGCGAAGATTCCGTTCCCGTTTCGTATGACGACATTGAGTTGGCCGATTGCTTTTTAATTGCGGGTGCAAATCCCGCCTGGTGCCATCCTATTTTGTTCAGGCGAATTGAAGCCCATAAGCAACTCAATCCTGGTGTTAAAATTATAATTGTCGATCCCAGAAAAACACAAAGTTGTACATCGGCCGATTTGCATTTACAAATTTTACCGGGAACAGACATTTATCTTTATCATGCCATAGCACGCATACTTATTGAAAGTGGTGATGTTGATTACAATTTCATTTCAAATCACACCGAAGAGTTTGAGGCATATCGCGATGGCGTGTTTCAAACAACGGTTGAAGAGGCAGCTATTAAATGTGATGTTGCCGAAGCCGACATTCGCACAGCAGCAGAATACATCGCAGCTTCCAAAGGATTTCTTACACTTTGGGCAATGGGCCTGAACCAAAGCGCAATTGGCGTTAATAAAAATTTTGCATTGATTAGTCTTAATTTAATAACCGGCCATATTGGTAAACCCGGATCGGGCCCTTTTTCGTTAACCGGGCAGCCTAATGCGATGGGCGGGCGTGAAGTGGGCGGCCTTGCCACACTATTGGCTGCGCATCGGTTACTTGATAATGAACAGCATCGAAAAGAAGTGGCTGAATTTTGGGGCATTGATTCAATTTCACCCAAACCGGGATTAACTGCCACGCAAATGTTTGAAGCATTGGAGCGAGGTGACCTGAAAGCAGTTTGGATAATTTGCACCAACCCGATGGTGAGCATGCCCGATGCAAGACGGGCTGAAGCCGCACTCAAGAATGCGCGTTTTGTTGTTGTTCAGGATATATCACGAAAGTCTGATACAGTTCCCTTTGCAGATTTAATCCTTCCCGCAGCAGGTCATTTTGAAAAAGAAGGAACGATGACAAACTCTGAAAGAAGAATTAGCTATTTGAATAAAGTAGAAGACCCGCCCGGTGAAGCACTGGCCGATGCGGAAATACTTTGCTTGTTTGCCAGGACCATGGGATTTCATGGGTTTAATTTCAGCTCCACTGCTGACATTTATGCTGAGCATTGTGCTTTAACAAAAGGAACAAATATTGACATCAGTGGTTTATCGCACCAACGATTAAAAGAAGAAGGAACCTTTCAATGGCCTGTGCCTCATTCCGCACATCCTGGCACCCCGCGATTATTTGAAGACCATTCTTTCTTTACCCCGTCAGCCAAAGCAAAATTTTTTGCCATCCCTCCTGAAAATCATTCGGAAGCGATAACCGATAATCTTCCGCTTATCTTAACCACGGGCCGTATTCGCGATCAATGGCACACGATGACGAAAACCGGCAAGGTGAGCAAGCTCCGTCAACATAGCAGCAAATCTTTCTTGGAGATCCATCCGCACGATGCGTTAACCCGTAACATTCAGGAGGATGACAATGTAGTAATTGAAAATTCTCGCGGCAGCGTTCGGGTTTCTGCAAAGCTTACGTATGATATTAAGAAAGGTGTTGTCTTCCTTCCTATGCATTGGGGCAAAACATTAACCAGCGATCATGCCCGTGCAAATAATCTTACAAGCTCTGTAGTTGATCCTATTTCGAAGGAACCAGATTTTAAATTCTCGGCTGTAGAAGTAACAAAATATAAGAAGGCTGTAGAAAAGATTGTGATTGTTGGAGCGGGTGCAGCTGCCTATCGTTTTATTTGTTCGTATCGCGCGCTTAATACAACGGACGAAATTCAGGTATTGAGCAAAGAAAAATATCCATTTTACAATCGTGTATTGCTACCCGAATATGTAAACAGTTCGCTTACGTGGGATAAACTTCAAAAATTCAGGGCCGGTGAATTCGAACGGTTGGACGTAACGTTGAATGTAGAGACCGAAGCGGTTGAGATTAACCGAACTGAAAAATTTGTTGTTGATAACCATGGCAATAAACATTCATACGATAAACTCATCCTTGCCACGGGCACACGGGCAAACCTGCCGAAGGATGCACCCATTCATTTACCGGGTGTATTTACGATGCGCACCCGCCACGATGCGGATGCCCTTAAAGATTTTTTAAATCCCGATGGGCAAGTACTGATTATTGGTGGCGGGTTGCTCGGTCTTGAATTGGCAGCCTCGCTTTGTGAAGTGGATATTCGTGTTTCTATCCTTCAGTTAGGCAGTCGCTTGATGGAACGGCAGGTTGATAATTTAGCGGGTGAGCTGCTGCTTGATTTTATTGAAGAGAAGAACATGATGGTGTATATGAATGATCAGGTACAATCCATTGAACCTACGGATTCGGGAATGCTGGTTGCCAAACTGCGCAGCGGTAAATTAATACAAGCCAATGCCATAGTTTATGCCGTTGGAACATTGCCCAATATCGAATTTGCACAAGAAGCGGGATTGGAATCGGCCCGTGGAATTATAGTTAACGACTACCTTCAAACCAATGATGAGGATATTTTTGCAATGGGAGAAATTGCAGAACATGCCGGAAAAATGTTGGGCATTACCGCTGCCGCTGAAAAGCAAGCTGATGTGCTGGCGCGTTTTATTCATGGCGATCTTCAAAGTTTATATGACGGTGCCGTAGCCATGAACATTCTTAAATTGCCGGGTTTCGATTTATGCTCTATTGGCATTGCCGAAGTACCCGCTAACAGTGAAGGATACGAGGAAATTTTGTTTATCGACAAGGCTATGCGGTATTACAAAAAATGTATTATTAAAGACGATCGTTTAGCAGGTGCTATTTTAATAGGCGACAAAAGTGAATTTGCAGAGTTCAAATCACTGATTGAAAACAAGATCGAATTATCCGAGCGCAGGATGCAACTACTTCGCTCCGGAAAAAGTGCAGAACCCGTGATTGGAAAACTGGTGTGCTCTTGCAACCAGGTGGGCGAAGGGAACCTGCAACAATGGATTGCCAAAGGATGCACAGATTTAACGGAGCTCTGTCAAAAATCGGGTGCGGGGCTGGGCTGTGGAAGTTGTAAACCTGAAATCCATCAGTTGATTGAAGAGCGTTTAGTAAAAACCTAATGCACAGTTTTAATGTGAAGTATTGGGGGTTGCATTACCTTTGGGATGTTTGAATTTAAATGGAAACCAAAAAGAAAAGTGATCTGATAAGGGCATTTGTGAAAGGAGGATTTCTTTCTCCTGCCGACTTGCTCAAAATCATGGAACTCTCCAGAAGCCTGGGAAACAAATACATTCTGTTTGGTTCGCGACAAGACATTATGTTTCCGGCTCATGATGCCGATGATGTTCAATTGAAAAATGCTTTTAATGCAATCAACATCGATTATGAGTTGGGCAGCGACCAATCGGTATACCAGAATATAGTTAGCTCATACGCTGCCGTAAATATTGTTGAAACAACGCATTGGGTAAAAGGCGATTCGTATAATGTGGTAATCGATAGTTTTGATTACAAGCCAAAACTTAAAATCAACATTGTTGATCCGCTTCAAAGTTTGGTTCCTTTGTTTACCGGTGAGTTAAACTTTATTGCCTCGCAGGAAGAAAATTATTGGTACCTGTATATCCGTGATTCCCGCAAGGAGAACATGATTGAATGCTGGCCCCGGCTTGTACCCGGCCACGACATTGCAAAAATTGCACGCGAGTTAGAAGAATTGCTTCTTATGACTCAGTCCTTTACCATTGAGGAACTTTATATCATTCTCAAGAATAAGAACCTTCACATCAATCATAAGCGCATCACTGAAAAATTAAAATTCACAGAGACCATCCTTCCTTATTATGAAGGGCTTAATGCCATGCTCAATAATCAGTATTGGCTTGGACTCTATTGGCGCAACAATCAATACGATATTAATTTCATGAGTGCGGCCTGCAAATTATGTCAGGAAACAAACGTGGGAAAGATCAACATCATTCCCTGGAAAGCTTTTTTCATCAAGGGCATTAAAGCCAACGATCGGTTGAGATGGGAAAAATTGATGGGTAAATTTGGTATCAATGAAAGGCACTCATCGTTGGAACTAAACTGGCATTTGCCGGTGATCGATTCAGAAGCGTTAGATCTGAAACGGTTTCTGGTGCGCGAACTGGATCAGCAAGACATCAGCACACACGGGCTTACGTTTACTATTAAGACCGGCCGCCCAATGTTTCTGTTCACCGCTATTGTGATTGAGAAAAATCTTAAAACCAATGTGCCGGGTGATCATTACGATATTTTAGTTGCAAAGAATTTTAACCCCAATAATATTATATACCAAACATACGCGAAAGGGGTTAAGCGCGAAATAATCCCGGCATTGCTCATTGAGTTAAGTAAACTGTATTTCCGGCAGTTGAATCATGAAAAAGTTCAAAGTAAAAAATTGATTAACGAACCCGCTGCGATCACCCCTATGGCAGAAGCTGCCTCCAGCTACCAATGCACTAACTGTTTAACAGTGTACGATAAAAAATATGGCGATCCGGTTAAGGGTATTCCTATTGGAGTTGACTTCAAAGATTTACCCGAAACTTTTACGTGTCATGTGTGTGATAGTGAAAAGAAATATTTTGTTGCGATGGAGCACATTCAAACCTAAAGCCTGCGTATAATCTTTCAATAATACTTGCAATCTCCCCAATACTTACAAGCCCAGGCAATCCATGTGCTCCAGTTGGGGCCGGTGCTGTGCCCGCCTGCATGTTGACGAAATGCAATTTCACCATCGACTAACGCAGTGCCGAGCTTAGGAAATTCCATGGTGCCCAAATCTTTTTTGCCTAATAATCTATAAACAGGACCTGCATGCGCTCCACCTAAAAACGTTCCCTTTACATCTATCCATTGTCCTTCAACATGAGGCGAACCTCCACTGATAAATATGGGTCGAGGTGCGCATAACGCTACCAATTCATGAGCATCAACCGGTAAGTCATCGGGAGTAAGTTTGCTAGCATACTTAATAAAGTTGCCACAAAACCAATGATACTCTCCTGATGATGCAAGGTTCTCTACCTGCTCACCAAATACCCTTCGTAATATTTTTGCACCTCCCGCCCCTGACGATCCAATAAACCCTAATGAGAATCGTGGCTCAAATGCCATCGCCACAATGGCAGCTTTACCATACCTGGAAAGTCCTTCGATGGCCACGCGTTTAGTGTCAACATCTTTGTCAGTTTCTAAATAATCTATAGCACGGCTTGCCCCCCAGGCCCATGCCCGCAGTGCTCCCCAATCATCCGGCTTCCGATATTTTCCTTTGTTAACCAATCCAATAATTCCTTGCGTCAACCCGGCTCCATTATCTGCTTGAATACTTGATGGGACAATAATTGCATAACCCCAACCTCGCATAATCAATTGTTCTTTCCAGGTTGGTTCACCGGAAGAGCCCAATCCTATCGGCTGAACAGTTCCTCTATTAAAAGGATTGTTTATCCAACCAAACTCCATCACAACAGGAACCGGACTTTCTGAATTTGCAGGCGTTGCAACTAATAATTCTATCTCCACTTTAATTGATGGATAGGCAGAATTATCAACCACTCCTTTTACTATTTTTTCTTTGATGGGTAAGTTTCCAGCAACAGTATCTTTAACAGAAACTACTTCCCACGTTATAGATGGAATATTTTTTGGTAAGCGGCCATAAATTTCATTTTCAAAATCTTCAACAATTTCTGGTCTTCTCAGGCTCCACCATTCCGAAGCATTCTTTATTTTTTTGCCGCTCTTAAGTACCAACGGATCGGGCAATGTGTATCGGTTAACCTTATCCTCAAACCGATTGGCTGCATGTGGGGCAGAAGGATTGCCCGATGGCCCCGGACGCATGTCATTTTTTGCCACCCCTAACTGACTAAGCATTTGCTCAAAATCGGTTTGCGTGATCCTGTTTATAGAATCCCTTGCTGCCTGAGAAAACTGTGCTTGCGCTTGAAAGCAGAATGGCAGAAATAAAAACAAAAAGACTTTTTTCATTTATTGAATGGTTAAAATATCACATCCAGGTTGTAAAATTCTATTTGCCTGCTTACGGCTCTTGTTCCCTCC
>CAZNRJ010000142.1:0-8331 GCA_964574945.1 uncultured Ohtaekwangia sp.
ACCTGCTAATCCCGCAATCTCATATTTCTGCTTTACTGCATCCGGCAACGCATAAAACTTTTTGATGATTGCATACAGTTGATTGGATAAGTCATACGTAAGGTAATGATTACGAACAGCAACAAAACCTATGTTGTTATAGGCTTCGCCAAGTTGTTGAACAAATTTATTTCTTGCTGCGACATCACCACTCGTGAAATCATTTAAGTCGAGTGAGGGAATTGTATCGTATAATATCTCCGCCATCGGGTATGAGTTAGAAAGGGTTCATGCAAGCTAATTATTTTTAAGTAAATTTACCCATTGTCTCCTATTCAGGCATGATTTTCGCAAATCGAAACTAAAATTCAATCGCCATGAAAACCATCAACAGAAGAAAGTTTGTTAAAGATTCATTAGCCACCGTTGCATTAACTGCTCCTTTTATCATGCAGCCTTCGGGTTTATTTGCTGCCGAAACTTCAGCGAATGCAGTGTTAGATTTCTCCCAGGTAAAACTCCCCTATGCATATAGTGCCCTGGAACCAAGTATTGACGCCATGACTATGGAAATACACTATACCAAACATCATGCTGCCTATATCAAGAATGTAAACGAAGCTATTGCTGCTGATAAAATTACGTTCGCTACAGAAATAGAATTTTTCGCAAACACATCTAAACTTTCTGCCAAAGCGCGTAATAACGGAGGTGGTGCCTGGAACCATAATTTCTTTTGGCAGGTGATGAAGCCGGGCGCAAGCGCTCCTGCCGGAAAAGTAGCGGATGCGATAACTGGTGCATTTGGATCTGTGGATAAATTCAAAGAGCAGTTTACGGCCGCGGCTATGGGCAGATTTGGTTCGGGCTGGGCATGGTTAGTGAAAGATGGCAACACCTTAAAAATCGGAAGCACACCCAACCAGGATAATCCCATGATGGACCTGCCTGCCGGACAGGCAGGTGTAAGTGAACTGAAAGGCACACCGCTGCTGGCATTAGATGTTTGGGAACATGCCTACTATCTGAAATACCAGAACAAGCGCAACGAATACGTGGCCAACTGGTGGAACGTGGTGAACTGGGACGAAGTAGCGAAACGATTGAATTAGGTTACTCATGAAATGTGGCATTACTACATATTGGTTTGCTATAATTAATAGCTGGCATCAGTTAACTCTTATAGTTCATTAGAACACCATTTTCTTTTCTGACCACTCCATCCCATTTGGCAACTCCAACGTATTGAATTCGAGATGCAATACTCTCCTGTGTTTCTGGCTTGTTGCTTTTGATGAAGAATGAAGCAACAATGGTTTCATAATGTGAATTCCACACATTTCTACATCACACATAAATGGAATGCTGTTATGAGTGAGCAGTTGAATTTCAGAGTTCGTCAGTTTTTTGTTATGAGAACCAGGCACAACCTTAAGCGCTCCGTTCTGATCATTGGTATCGTCCAGATGGATTCGAATGGTAATTGCATTTTTCAAAACCTCTTCGGGAGGACAGACCGCATAGCCATCAGATTTTTTTGTCCATCCGGAATAACCATCGGTTTCAATCTTTTTCGTTACATTGATGGTGATATCCTGATGCCAGGTAACATACCAATTAGCTTCAGGCGTTTTATCAAAATAGATATCCTTGGTAAGGAACAAGCTTCTGTTCATCCTGCCAATAACTGTTTGCAGGTTTGAGTTAAAAATCAGTTTTGCTAATGATGGAATTTTTCCGAGAAGATTCCGAATAGCATGTGGTTCTTCTTGAGGATTGCTTTTTTGATAATTATGAATTGTTCCTTTGATCAGATTTATGTCTTTCTTTCCATAAACATGCTTTAAGATGGCAAAGCCCTTGTACTCAACTTTCTTAAGGATACTTTGCAAAGAAGTATTGCTTAACTCGTATTGATAAAGGTCAAGGGCATTTTCGAATTGCTCTTTTATTCGTCTCTTTAAACGTTCGGGTGCGATTACTTTTACCCTATCCCCAAAACCGAGTATCTCGCGCTCAAGTTCAAAATTCAACTGCACCGTTATTGAAAATACTGTTCCGTTCGGAAGAGTCTCTTCAATTTCCTGACTGTGATGCAATGGCTTAGTCACTATGTAGGGTGCTGTTTCGTTGTCTGCAAACAAGACCACCTTCTCTGGCAGGCTATCCTGATTGACTGTTACGCCAATAACGTCCTTAAAGAATTCAGTAACATTAAAACTTTGTGGAAGAAGGTATTTTGAAGTAGAATCCTGAATTGTTACAATTCTATCCAAAGCCAAGGTCATGATTGGCGAATTCTTGTTCTTCACACCCAATACAAACCATCGGTTTCGATACTCTTTCAAATAATATGGATGAAATGTAAAGCTATTGGCACTCCGAGCCTTGAAAGACTGGTAACTGAATTCGACAGCTTTTTTGTTTATAATAGCCTGGTATAAAACTTCGATATGTTCAAGACCTCTTAAGTTTTCATTTTTTTCAAAATCTATAATGGGTTCCTGCTTTGTTTTAGCTGAATAGATTTTATTCTCAAGGCGCTGCACCATGCCGCTTAACTCCTGGAAATGACTGAATCCTTTAAATTGTCTAAGTATCTCAACCACCTCGGTTAGTTTCCCTAAGTCTTGATCCGTTAGCGGAATATTAGTTATAGAGTAATCTGGGTCATCATAGGCATAGTACTTCTTTTCCAGCACAACAATCGGAGCATTATAGCCCAGTTTATCGCTCCGCATCATTTGGATATCCATTTGGATAGACCTTCTACTAACTCCCTTATCGATCCCCTCATACTCATAAAGCGCTTCCGAGCAAGCATCGATCAAATCCTCCAAAGTCCACCTCTTTTGCCTGTTTCTGAGGCAATTGTCAATAGTCCGGTAGCGTATCAGTGCGTTACGGTTAACAGGCATGAAAAATATTTTTATAAAAAAACGTAAAATTATTCTACTGCGCAAAAAGACTGCGCAGTAGGCACTCACCTTTGACTTGTCATTAAACGGATGACTCGGTGGGGGATCAGCAGTAAGGCTGATTTCCCTGGCGGGTTTGACAAGGGGATGCGCCAAAGTTTGGAGAGTTGGGCTCCCGATAACTATCGGGATAAACCGGTTCCGCAAGGATGAATAGGTTCGAGTCCTATTATCCCCACGGTTGTTCTTTGAAACAGTCCCGCGAGAGCGGGATAAAAATCTTCTGGTCCGCGTAATGCGGAGTTTGAAGCGCGGAAAAAACAAGAAGCCAAAGACCGGATGAGCGTTTCGGAATAGCGCCATAGTGTTCTACTGAACTTCGGTATAACATGCTGCTTAGCTCGATGTTGTTTTCCACCAATCTGTGTGTCGAAGGTTCGAATCCTTCTCCCGATTTATCGGGATAGCTCAGTGGTTAGAGCAACAGGATCGCGCGGGTTCGAATCCCGCTCTCAATTTAGGGTTGAGACTCAGTGGTAGAGTAATGGACTGTAAATCCATGTAACGAAGTTAACTCCTTCTAAAAAGAGTTACCCCGAAAGTAGTTTGGGGCGCGTCAGGTCTAAGGCCAATTCCATCTCCTTCGGGAATGGAAATAACCAAAAGACCAGTCTTTTGAAAACTTGTAAGCGCAGGGATATCGCACGGTAAGTCGGCTTACTTTTTTGAACGATATGCTCGGTAATGAGTTCGATTGAGTTCGACTCAACATTGAGTATTCTTTCTGAAAACTATTCTGATGCCACTGTGCTCAACTGAGCTTCCGTTCTTTGAAAGATGATGTGTCGCAAACTGCTTTCTTTAAAAATGAATTATTAACGATTAAATTTTATAAACGATGAAAAGGATCAGAATTAACACCGGAAAAGTTGGATTGGTGTTCAGAAATGGCAACTACAAAAGAGTAGTTAGCGAAGGCGTGTATTGGTTACTTCCCAATGAGGATATGTACCAGTATGACATGACCAAACCTTTTCATCCATCTATCGAATTGAATATTCTGTTGAGGGATGAGCAATTGGCAAACATGCTACAGGTAATTGAAGTGCAGGATAATGAAATCGCATTGCAATACGAGAACGGTAACTTCAAAAACGTTTTGTTGCCTGGAAGATATGCCTATTGGAAAGGTGTGACCAACTACTCATTCACGAAAGTTGATTTGAGCAAGATTGAAGTAACTAAGAATATTGATGCTAACACCATCATGAGAAAGGAAGTGTTGCCTTACGTAAGGGTTTACGCAGTAGAGTCTTACGAAAAAGGTATTCTTTTGATTGATGGAAAATTTTCCAAGGTGCTGGACACCGGAGTGTATTACTTCTGGAAAAATGCCGTGGTTATCTCCGTGCTGAAGGCAGATTTGAGGCAATTGCAGTTAGAAGTGTCCGGTCAGGAAATTCTGACGAAGGATAAAGCTGCTTTGAGAGTAAACTTTTACACTCAATACAAAGTCGTTGATATTATCAAGGCATTGATTGAAAATAAAGATTACGAAAAGCAATTGTACATCCTAATGCAGTTGGCATTACGGGAATTTATCGGTACTCTTTCTCTTGACGAAATGCTGGAGAAAAAAGAATCCATCTCCGCCTATGTGTTGGCTACGTTGAAAGACAAAGCCCTCAACCTGGGAGTGGAGATCAGGGATTGTGGCGTACGGGACATCATTTTGCCAGGTGAAATGAAAGAGATCATGAACCAGGTATTGGTAGCTCAAAAAAAGGCCGAGGCCAATGTGATCATGAGGCGGGAAGAAACAGCTTCAACAAGAAGCTTGTTGAACACTGCCAAGTTGATGGAGGAAAACTCCATGCTCTTCAAGTTGAAGGAAATGGAGTATGTTGAGAAGATTGCCGACAAGATTAACAGCATCTCGTTGTCCGGTGGCAACCAGATTGTTGATCAGTTGAAGGACATCTTCGTACCAAAAAAGTAAATCGATGTTTGTAAATTGAGGGCGTTCTGAAGGGGCGCCCTTTTTTTGTAGATACACTAAAAATAAATTCTCTTGCGCAGAAAGACTGCGCAGATATGCAAGACCTTTGAATTGTCAAATAAATCAAAAGGACTAATGAACTTAACAGGAAACGATCTTAAAAACATAGGCTTCCCCGAAGGCAAAGCGATCGGTATTGCCTTAACTATAATAGAGAAAGAATATGGTAACTACACCAGGGATGAACAGTTGGCCTTACTGAAAGAAGTTATCACACTGCCCTCTGAATTCGAGAATAATGCTATACTGCTGCCATTGGTGCAGGAATTACTAAAGCCTATTGATTCGACTATAGCATTGAAGGAGCATTCCCAATCTTATCAAATCTACGGAGCTGAAGGTATTGAACAAGGTGCGCTCACACAGATGCAAACTGCTATGAAATTGCCGGTAACTGTTGCCGGGGCATTAATGCCTGATGCACATCAAGGCTACGGACTTCCAATAGGTGGAGTGTTAGCAACCAATAATGCTGTTATTCCCTATGGCGTGGGCGTGGACATCGGTTGTCGGATGTGTATGACATTGTATAATCTCCCAACAACGATGCTGGAGGAAAAGAAAGATGCTATAAAGAAGATGCTGGTAAACAACACCATGTTTGGACGGGCAAGCTTCAAGAGACCTAAAGACCATGAGATATTTTCCCGAAGCGAATTCTCTGACATTAAGATTGTTCGCGATATGAAAGAACGCGCCCTCGCGCAGATTGGATCATCTGGAGGGGGAAATCACTTTGTTGAGTTTGGCATTGTTGAAATTATTAATCCCGTTAACGAGTTTAATATTGCTCCAGGGCAATATGTTGCCTTGCTCTCACATTCAGGCTCACGTGGTCTGGGTGCAAACATTGCAGGGTATTACACGAAAGTGGCAATGGATGTTTGTAAACTTCCCCAAGAGGCAAAACATCTTGCATGGCTTGACTTAAATACAGAGGCTGGTCAAGAGTACTGGCTCGCCATGAACCTTGCAGGTGACTATGCTTCTGCTTGTCATCACCAGATACATGATCGTATGGAAATTGGTCTGCGCGAAAAACCACTTGCCATGATTGAGAACCATCACAACTTTGCGTGGAAAGAAAAAGATGAACAAGGCAACGAAGTAATTGTTCACCGGAAAGGTGCAACGCCTGCTGGTAAAGGCGTGTTGGGAATTATTCCGGGTTCGATGGCCACACCAGGGTTTATTGTTCGTGGCAAGGGGTTGGCCGCATCTATAAACTCGGCATCACACGGGGCAGGTCGGTTAATGTCCCGCACAAAAGCGAAAGAGACCATCTCTCCGTTAAAGGTGAATCAGTTTTTAAAAGAAGCAGGAGTTGAACTCATTGGCTCCGGATTGGATGAAGCACCGATGGCCTATAAGAACATTCATCAGGTGATGGAATCACAAAAAGAACTGGTGGAAGTGCTTGGTACATTCATGCCGAAGATTGTGCGGATGTGTGGCGATGAAAAATTTCAGGAAGTAGATTAGGACTATAACTGGTTAATAGAATGCGGCCATTAATAATAGAGAAATTGAAAGAGATAGAGCAAGTCAATCGGGTTACTATTCTTTACGCCTGCGAATCTGGGAGCCGTGCATGGGGTTTTGCTTCACCAGATAGTGATTATGATGTTCGCTTCATTTATGTGCACCCCAAAGAACATTATCTAAGTGTAGATGAGCAACGAGATGTAATCGAGTTACCCATCAATGATCTTCTTGATATTAATGGCTGGGAATTGCGTAAAGCCCTAAGGCTGTTTAGAAAATCAAATGGTCCGCTTTATGAGTGGCTGCAATCACCGATTGTTTACAAGCAGAACAATGAGTTTATTGATGGTTTGAAGAATCTAATGCCACATTATTTTTCCCCAAGAGCATTGATGCATCATTATTTAAGCATGGCCAACAATGTTGTAGATGTAGATTTGTCCGGCCATGAGGTTAAGTTAAAGAAGTATTTCTACGCCTTACGCCCGGTTTTGGCATGTCGTAGGATTTTAGAGCACAGTGAAGTTCCGCCTATGGAGTTTGGAAAGCTTCGGTCATTACTTGATCCGTCTCTAAATAGTCTGGTGGATGGATTGTTAAACCAAAAAGCAAAGGTGGATGAAAAGTGTATGATTGAACCCCTCATGGAATTGCATCTTTGGTTAGGCAATCAACTTGAGTATTGTGAGCAAAGAGTGCCTGATGCTTTGCCAGCGACTGGTTCGGAATCATTAAATGAGTTATTTAGAAAGTACGTTATATGACCCTTCAGCAACTACAGCGGGATAATAAGTACTTACTCTTAAAATGTATTAGTGGCAGCCAGGCATATGGCCTGGCATTGCCACATTCTGATACAGATATAAAAGGAGTGTTTGTTTTACCCAAAGAAGAATTTTATGGGTTGACGTATGTTGATCAGGTGAATAATGAAACGAACGATGAGATGTTCTATGAAGTCAGGAAGTTCTTTGACCTCCTGCTAAAGAACAATCCCAACCTTCTGGAATTACTTGACACACCCGATGATTGCGTGTTGTACAAACATCCGGTAATGTTGAATGTTAAGTCTGAGATGTTTTTGTCAAAACTCTGCGCACAGACATTTGGGCAGTATGCCTACGCACAAATTAAGAAGGCAAGGGGCTTAAATAAAAAAATACTCAATCCATTAGATAAGAAAAGTAAAACCATTCTTGATTTTTGCTACGTAGTTAAAGGGCATAGTTCAATTCCTTCTACCCAATGGCTTGATGAAATGAACTATGATCAAAAAGACTGTGGTCTCGTAGCTATTGATCACATGCGGGACATGTACGCGGTATTCCATGCATCTCAGGTCAACGAAGCAATCAAGTTTAGCGGAATATATTCAGGAGATACAGCTAATGATGTTTCATTAACATCAATTCCTAAAGGAATTGAATCAGTGGCTGTTCTCAGTTTCAATAAGGATGGCTATTCAAAATATTGCAAAGACTACAAGTTATACTGGGAGTGGGTTGAGCAAAGAAATAAGGAGCGATATGAAAACACGGTGAGCCACGGAAAGAATTATGACTCCAAAAATATGATGCACGTTTTTAGACTACTCAATATGGCTGAAGAAATAGCGCGTTTCAAGCAAGTTAATGTAAGACGCCCAGAGCGTGAATACTTACTAAAAATCAGAGCTGGAGAATTTGAATACCAGGATTTGGTAAATCAGGCTGAGGAAAAGATTCAGGTAATTGATGAATTGTTTAGAAAATCGGATTTACCTGAATGCCCTGATACTTTAAAAATTGAGGAGATTTTGGTTCAGATTCGCGAGGAATTATATTGAATGGAGTTTACCGTCATTAGCAACATTTACCCTTAATCATGGTAATTTGGTTACCAACATTGGCA
>CAZNRJ010000142.1:8341-8807 GCA_964574945.1 uncultured Ohtaekwangia sp.
AACATTTTATAGTAACCGACATTAGTCTAATAATATGATTGCTATATTGTCAATGATTCATATAAAATCCGAACCTCACGTATCAACTTAAATGAAGAACATCTTTTTATTAGCCATCTTTTGTGCTCTTTCCTTCTTATGCAATGCCCAAGAAATTAAAATGTACAAAACTTTTGGCGGGGTAAGGTATGAGATGGACTCCCTCGTGCTCAGTCCAAAACAAGTGCTTGAGGTATTAAAAAATAATCAAGTTGCATTTGATGAATTCAAGAGAGCCAAAGTAAATTATAATGTTGCCGGTGTGTTAGGTTTTGCCGGTGGTATTCTCATTGGCTTTCCTATCGGAACAGCCATAGCAGGTGGCAATCCTGAGTGGGGGTTGGCTGCAGGGGGAGTGGGTTTAATCCTGGCTTCAATACCTTTCAATCGCTCCAAACGCCCTGGCTTTGTAGGCGCGATTGAAAGG
>CAZNRJ010000143.1:0-8745 GCA_964574945.1 uncultured Ohtaekwangia sp.
CGGATTTTCTTTACGTTGCTTTTGGCTATGGTGTTTCCCATAGTCGCTTGTCCGTCCCCACCAATGGAAACTTTTCCATTGTGTAGCACAGCAAGAATGGTGGTAGCGTGAATTTTTTGCATCAAATTACTTCAAGGTGAGTTTTCACCTTTAAATATTTCGTTTTTCTCTTTACTGCGCCCTTCTTTCCAGTCTTTTCAACTTTCACAAAGTCCTTTTCAACAAATTCCAAAGTTGATCCATCAGGAATTTGCCCAGTTATTGATGGATTTTTTATCACTTGCCTGATGAAATCAAAGGTTAATCCGATGTTGCGATTGATTTTCTCTTTTCTTGTCATAACTATAATTTCTTCACAAACCCGCCCTTATGGAATTCCCAATGATCCTCATAAACAACCTAAATCAAAATCCTTACGGGATCTTCCAATAATCCCTTTAAGGTTTTTAAGAAGGCAGCACCCACCGCACCATCCACCGCACGGTGATCGCACGAAAGTGTAACTTTCATAATATTGCCCACTGCCAACTGGCCATTTTTGACAATGGCAGTTTCTTTAATTCCTCCCACAGCAAGGATACATGCATCGGGCGGATTGATGATCGCGGTGAATTCATCCACACCAAACATACCAAGATTGGAAATTGTAAACGTGCTTCCCTCCCACTCACTCGGCTGTAATTTTTTATTCTGTGCTTTTTGCGCCAGTTCCTTTACCTCGGCACCGATATGCGAAAGTGATTTATTATCGGCAAAACGAACAACCGGCACGACCAACCCATCCTTAACTGCCACAGCAACACCAATGTGGATGTGATGGTTCTTGCGCATTTTATCGCCTAACCAACTCACATTCACGTCCGGGTTTTGACGGAGCGCAGAGGCAGTCGCCTTCAGCACCATATCATTGAATGAAATTTTTACCGGGGAGATCTCGTTCATGCTCTTGCGCGCTTCAATCGCCTTATCCATGTTTATCTCCATGGTTACGTAAAAGTGCGGAGAAGAAAACTTGCTCTCGGAAAGCCTTCGGGCAATAGCCTTGCGCATTTGCGAAACAGGTATTTCTTCAAAACTTTCCTGGCCCACTACGCTTGGCAACACAACGGCAGCAGTTGACTTAGCCCCGGATGCTGCAGGAGCCGCAGACGGTTTAAACGTTTCTACATCGTGTTTTGTAATACGGCCTCCTTCCCCTGAGCCCTGAATTTTATTTATATCAAAACCCAACTCTTTAGCCATCTTCTTGGCTAAAGGCGAAGCTTTTAATCTTCCATTGGATTCGGAAGATGATGATTCATTTGAACTTGAATGAGTTTGAGCAACCGGCTCGCTGGGTTTGCTTTCAGCAACAGGTGCAGGAGTTGATTTAGCCCCTGATGATTTTGCCTGATGTGCTTTTAACAAAGTCTGCCAGTCGGCATTCTTATCACCAATAATGGCAAGCACTCCATTTACGGCTACTGCTTCTTTTTCTTTGGCGCCAATGTACAAAAGAGTCCCTGCATTATAGGATTCATATTCCATCGTTGCCTTATCGGTCTCTACTTCAGCTAATAGTTCTCCCGTTTTCACCGTATCGCCCACCTTTTTACTCCACGATGCAATTACACCTTCATTCATGGTGTCGCTCATCTTGGGCATCAGTACGATTTCGGCTTTAATGCCGGAGGTATCAATTGTTTCCTGTTTTGAAGTGGCAACTTCAGGTTCTTTCTCTTTCTTAGCAGGTTCCGATTTACTTGCAGCAGAAGAACCGTTTGAATCTTTTAACAAACTTTGGAAATCTTCGCCTTTAGCACCAACAATAGCAAGCACCCCGTTTATCTGAACTGCCTCACCTTCTTTCGCTCCCAGATACAGCACCGTACCTGCATTAAACGACTCATAATCCATCGTGGCTTTATCAGTCTCAATTTCTGCCATCAGCTCACCCGATTTTACGGTATCCCCTACTTTTTTATGCCACTTGGCAATCACCCCTTCAGTCATGGTGTCGCTCATCTTGGGCATGCGTACAATTTCTGCCATTTCAGTAAAAAATTATATGTCGTTTAATTTATAAGTCGAAGGTCAAAAATAGGCGTATTTGTACGATTTTCAAGCAGATCGCCCGTTTCGTTTTGATTAAAATTAGAAATTAAACGTGCCTATCAGCAATTCAAACTCCCTGCTTGCGGATTGGCTTATTCCGTAGGAATACCGAACGCCAATATCCACTTGTGGAAGTAAGCGCAGGATGTTGATGTCAAATTTAACCTCTACACCAGCAGATAAATAATTCTTTGAACTTGGTTGCTTGTTAATCGTGCTGCTCCCAAAACCATAATCAAAAAATCCGTTCGCTCTTATTCGCTGTACATTAACAAGTGGTCCAAGATTTAAATCGGGATACCAGAGCGGTAGGGTATAATTTCCGGACATTGAATAGAAATTTTGAAATCTTGACACCGAAAGACCACGTGGTAACGGAATTTGATTTCGAAATACATAGTTATCTACCCCTTCCCCGGTGCTTACCCGAACATCTGAAATATCAGAGTTTTGATAAGCCCAATACCCCCAAAAAGAATGATGCTTAAATAATCCCGGAAAATATAATTGTGCGTTAAATGAAAATTGTTTCCCGCTAAAATCTCCGCCATAAGGCGTTTCATACCAATGCATAAAAAAAGCCTGGCCCCATTTGCTGTTAATATCTCTACGACTTCGCTTTAACTGACGGACTGCTGACATAGAGAAATGATTATAGATCAGGTTACCATTATCAACATAGCTTCTAAAAAAGTATTGAGGACTATCAATAGGAATAATTCGTCCTCCGCCATCAATGCTATTGGTAAAATCAGTCACTTTAGTATAACCTACATAATTTGAAACAGTGAAGTTTGATAAAAAACGTGAGGTAGTTGTTATTAGCGGAATTCTTAGACCAGTTTCTATTGTTTTTTCCTTCCAGTCAAAAGTAAGATTTTCAGTTACTGGTGTATTTGAGGCTCCTTTATTATAATATTTCAAATCCCCTTCATCCACCGATCGGGTTGCTTTCGAAAAATTAACATCTATGATCGGATAAAAACCCTGGTAGCTGAGGCCTGCATTCCAGGATCCCGTTCGTTCATTAAGATCAAATTTGTAACCGGCATTAATGGCTGTTGTGCTCAATACATCACGCGATGAAATTCCTACCTCCACATCGGTAAGCGTATTATCCACATAGGCGCCCCAATTGTAAATATTAATCGCATGGCCCAGGCGAGAATATTTTTTAATCGGGAAATTTTCAGTTGGAACTGAATTCAATAAATCGGGTTGTGCTTCTTCCGCTGCAAGGTGTTGAAAACCAAAATCAGGCAAAGCGGAAAATTTATTTATTGTCTCCCAGGCGGAAGGATCAAAAGCTGTTCTTACAACATCCAATCCATCTTTGCCCTGCTCATTGTAAAATAAAGTTTTTCCATCCCGGCTAACGGAAGGATTATACGATCCATATACACTCGATGTAAGTTGGTAATGCTGTCCTGTAGTAACATCCAACGCATAAATATTATCAATTCCGCTGCGGGGCGAATTGTAGAGTACATACTTCTCATGGGGAACCGGATACCCTATATTTTCTTCTGTAAAATCGGTAAGGGCAGCCATTCCTTTCGATACCAAATCAAATTTGGCAATAGCCTTTCCATTTCTGTTTGTAACCAATGCTATAATTTCATTTCCATTTTGTGTCCACCGGGGCATGGAGATAAAATCATTCTCAGGATTCTCAAACGAGTAGAGCACTTCCCCTGTATCGTAACTAATAATTACCAGCCTTGTTTGATAGTCCGTGCCCGTTTCAATGGTAGCAACTTTTGTTCCGTCTGGCGATAAGGCAGCTGAGGCATAACGCGAGTTTAAAGAAATTACTTTGCGTGCTTTCTTTTTCAAATCATAACCCATTAGAACAGAATAGGTGCGAACACGCCAACGCGGATCGTAACGATATTCATTCCACACAACACGATGATTCGCAACTGAAAGCATTCCACTCGCATTCATATTACCAGGGGTCATCGCGCGTTTTTCTTTTCCGCCTGCGAGAATCACAAACTCTTCAATATCACCAATCCCGGATTTCAAGGCGAGTATTGAATCCGTGGCAAACTCGAAAGGATACTTATAATCCGTATACGCTTTTGCTTTCCGGTTATTTACCTTTTCAAATTGAGTGAACTTTGTGTTCGCCAATTGTTCGCGCCAATCTTTCTGAAGCTCGGTGGCCATCTCACGATAGAGTTCACTCACATACAATCCAGTTTCTTTTTTTATGGACCGTGAGAACGTATAGGGAAGAAACGGAACACTCCACGCCCTGCGTGTAATATTTCCCCACGCATCAGCATCGCCCGTTTTCTTCCGCAAGTACGATACCATGTTATACCCTAATACATAATGATCTGAAATGTTGTGCTTGTACGATCGCAAATATTGTTTGTTGTAGTTGAATACCCGGTTCTCCTGAAGGTTAGTGCGAAAGAGTAAATTGAAATTAGGAATTCGCCCCCTTCCGCCTGAAGTGAAAGCCGTTTCAGTGGCTACTGCATCGCCTTCCCAAAACCATTGAGGCACAGCCGCATACGACATAGCTGCAAGTGTATTCGCGCCAAAGAGATAATAGAGCGCCCTGTTAAATCCGCGGTTGGCATGTTGAAACTGAACCACATGACGGTATTCGTGAGTCGCCAACAGGTTGAGCCAATCCAGGTTGCCTGTAAAGTTGTAGTTCTGAGAAGGCATTCCGAAAAACTCAGATCTCCGTGGTGTGATAGAAACAAACCCATTACTGACAGCCGATTGATTCTGTAAAATGACAGATATTTTTCTTGGCTCAACACCCAACGATTTTGCTTCCGGGGTGCGAATGTGCTCCATGGTATTTGCTACTCGCTGCGCCTGTGCTTCAAATCCTTTCGGGAAAACAATCTTAAAATTTGGAGTATTTATTTGTTGCCACTTCAGGTTGGGATTGTTTTCTAACACTGACGTAAACTGGCAATACCCGAAAGAAATACTGGCAAGAAAAATAACGCCTGCACAAATGCTTCGAACCATAAACTCCCAAAACTGAATTTAGCTGGTAAGCTACATCAGGACAGGGAAATTTACTACTGAATTTAGATGGCGCTATGGTGATTAGGGTGCATTAATCCTCACTGATCTCATCCAGGCTTTTGAACTTTCGGCCTAAGCCTGTAACTGCCCCCACATTGAAGAAGCCTAAAACGGCTGAACCCCTGGCATTTGTGTTTGTAATGTTTGTTGAAACGTTAGCTAATGAAGTTGCAAACAATTCGCCAAAGCCCCCGGGACGATCGGTTTGAATGCGCACCTCATTCAAAAAATTAAAAGCTGCTTCCGTTATAGATTGTATTTGAACATACACCGAATCCCCTACTGTATAGGGAGACAGGATTTTACCATCCTTATCTTCATCATAAGGATTGATTGCCGTGCGGATAGGATAAATAAAAGTAACTCCATTAAAATCCACACCCTTAGAAAAGCCGGCATCGTAGGCTGTAATTATTTCATTCGGTTTTAATAGTTGTGCTCCATTTTTAAAAGTCTTTATCCAATATGTGTCATTTGGGTTTGGAGTGTCCGTTGCCCAAAACTGGGCATGATATAAATCATCAAAAAATTGTCCAGCCGGTTCAAGAAAAAAAGTAATGCTGTCAATCGCTGGTGCACCGCCCATTTTTGCTTCCGATATAAACGTCTCAGACCCAACCTGAACAGAAAGTTTATAGGTATTTCCAACCTGGCCAAATACCTCATTACCCGCAGGCGTCCATTGATATGTTCCCGGCTTGGCCTCACCAAAAGCATACACTTTATTATTTTGATCGGTAACCGTTACAACAGCACCGGAAACCCCGGATGGCAATGAGTTATCAAAATAAGGTTGTGAGCGGGTAAGTGTAATCTGTTGCGCTCCGGCCGCATCATTAAGCCAGGCATCAATGACCAATACCGGATCTGCTTTTTCAAGTTCAGGATGAATTACTTCTTCACATGAAAAAAGAAAAAACGATGCGAACAGAATAACAAATAAAGAGTTTATGAAACGATGCATGTAAAATCAGAATTTAAAATTGTATGAAACAGAAGGGATTACCGTGCCAATGATAGATAGCTGACGCGCTTCGCTATTGATCGGAGCGCCCTGAGCCACCCGTTCTTTTCCCTGAGTGAAATAAATTGAGAATGGGTTTTTACGCGCATACAAGTTGTATACACCAAACACCCAGTAGTCTGAGTTCTTGCGGGCATTGCCATTTCGTTTTACGGTCTTGCCTTCTAACCGGAAAGAAAGATCTAACCGGTGGTATGCCGGCAGCCTGACATTGTTTCTGCTATTTAAAGCGTTATAAGGAATAAGCATGCCCTGTACCATATACCGTGAAGTTGGAAACGTGGAAGGTGTGCCGCTTACAAAAGTAAAATTTGTTGATACGGACCAACGTGTATTGATGTCATAGAATCCTGTAAGTTTTACGTTATGTGTTTGATCGAAGCGGGCGGCATACCATTCATTTCGATTAATACCATCCACTTTCAATTCCGTGCGCGCTAACGTATAAGCAACCCAACCGGTGAATTTTCCGACTTTCTTTTGCAGATAAAATTCCATTCCGTAGGCCCTGCCCACCCCGGTTAGCAAGTCCCCTTCTATATATTGGTTGATTAACAGATCAGCTCCATCAATATAATCAATTTGATTCTGCGTTTTGCGATAATAGGCTTCAACAGAAAATTCAAACTTCCGGTCTCTTCCAAAATCTTTAAAATATCCCAGCACCCACTGATCCGCCAATTCAGGCTTTATGTTGTTGCTGGTGGGTGTCCAAACATCTAATGGATTAGAGGCAGTTGTATTTGAAATTAAATGAAGGTATTGGGCCATGCGGGTATAGCTCGCCTTTACAGAACTCCCTTCATTAAGCTCAGCTTTAAATGAGAAACGTGGTTCAAAATTGTGATAGGTTGAAGTTGTCTCGCCTTTAGGGATTGTCTCTTCCGCAATAGGGGTTCTGCGCCTGCCGGGAATTGTATCGTTATATGTGTACTCAGTGCCAGGGCCATAGCCTGCAAAATATGAGTAGCGAAGGCCATACTCAATAGAAATTTTAGAAGACAGGTGTTGGCTGTTGCCGAGATATAAGGCCGACTCTAAGTTATATTTTTCCGGCAAGCTTATATCGATGCGGTTTCCATTTGAAGTTCCGTATGCATTGGCAGGCTCAAATGAATAGTAGTTTACTTCAGCACCAAATGAAATCTCATTGTTTGTATCTGCGAAATAGCTAAAGGTGGGCTTAAAGGTCAGGTTACGAATGGAAGACTTCCAACTAAAGTTGTCACGGTCATTTTCTCCAAACTGCAATGAATAATCATACTGGCTAAAGATACCTGAGAAGTTTGCGAACAGGCGGTCATTAAAAATTTTATTCCAACGAATGGTACCTGTGTTGTTGCCCCACGAGAACCCCTGACTCTTGTCGAAGAAAAATTTATCGCGCCCTGTGTATCCCGATACAAAAATCCGGTTGCGGCTGTTGATATTATAATTGGCTTTTCCGGTAAAGTCATAAAAATTTAATGCCCCGCCTTCTTGCAAGACATCTACAAATGGCCTTGCTAAAATGTCGGCATAAGAGCGTCTGCCTGCCACAATAAAAGATCCATTGCCTTTGAACAACGGGCCTTCAACCGCTGCACGACTGAAAATAGTTCCTACACCACCATTTACCTCGTAGTTCTTATTGTTGCCTTCTTTCATGCGCACATCCAGCAGGGAAGAAATCCGTCCGCCAAACTGGGCTGGGATAGCTCCCTTATATAATTTGGTATCTTTTACTGCATCGGGATTGAAAACCGAAAAGAATCCAAGCAAGTGCGATGAGTTGTATACACTTGCTTCATCCAATAAAATCAGGTTTTGCCCGACACTCCCGCCCCGCACATTAAAGCCAGAGGCGCCTTCCCCTACCGTGGATACACCCGGCAGTTGCTGTAAACTTTTAATTACATCGGCCTCGCCCAAAAAAGCCGGCATCTTGATAATCGTTTTCATATCGAGGCGATTGGTGCTCATTTCCATGGCCTTCACCCCTTCCTCTTCTTTCGTGGCGTTTATCACTACTTCCTCCAACTGTTTTCCTTCCCCAATCAACTCAATATCAAGACGGGTATTTTCATTAAGGGCAATCGACTTGGACTGAGTGGCAAAACCGATATAGCTTACATCCATCCCATAATTGCCGGCTGCAAGTGTAATTGAGTAGAACCCGTAAACGTTTGTGGTTACTCCGGTACCAAGGGATTTTACATAGATAGAAACCCCGATTAATGCTTCGCCATTCGCGGCATCTTTTATGTAGCCGCTTATCGTGTATTTAGGCTGGGCCAATACCGGAACCTGAACCAGGCACAAAAGAAAAATCCAAAGACGTTTAATCATAAATTAAAAAGAGAAAGACGTGTAAACCGATCAATTGGTTACTTTTGTGAATCAAAAAAATAACACCCATCAAGGGTAAATCGCTGAAATGTTCAAAAGATTAAAAGAATTATACCGCGAATATAAAGCCTACGTGCGCGTAGACCTGGTGATGTATGGTGTTATGATCCTGTTAATAATTTTATATTTCATTTATACAGTCAGGTAGTTGTCACTGTATAAATGAAATATAAAATTAT
>CAZNRJ010000144.1:0-8683 GCA_964574945.1 uncultured Ohtaekwangia sp.
TCATCGGGTTGATTCAGGATTTCTAAAATCCGTTCGGATGCACCAATGGAACGTTGCAGCTGACTGAAAATGTCACCAAGCCCCGCAATAGATCCTCCAATAAAAGCTGTGTAAAGAACAAATGAAAAAAGCTCGCCAACTTCAGCTTCTTTGGATTGCACTAAAAAAGCTCCATACCAACTCACCGCTACAATACCTCCAAACAACGCAACGATTGTAAATGAAATAAACACTCCGCGGTAACGCGCAGCATGAATAGCGGTTTTTACAACTTCGTCTAACGATTTTTTGTAGCGAAGCACTTCAAACAATTCATTGGTAAAAGATTTTACAACGGCAATAGATTGTAATGTTTCTTCAACAATCACGTTCGAACTGGCCAATTGATCCTGGGTTTTTTTAGAAAGTTTGCGAATGAATTTACCAAAGAATAATGCGGCTAACACCAATACCGGAAAGGTGAGCAACATGAAGATGGTAAGCTTGGGATAGAGGAAAAAGATAACCGGAATACCAATCGATAAGATCAATACCTGGCGAAGTAACTCGGCAAGTGTAAAAGTAAACGTATCGTACAGGGTACCTACATCTGAAGTTATCCTGCTGATAAGCTCGCCCGTTCTGCGGCTGTCAAAAAATGAAAGCGGCAACCAAACTATTTTAGTATAGATATGCTGACGCAGATCAGCAAGCGTTCGTTCACTTACAAAGGTGAATGTATAAACACGGATAAATGAAAATACCCCTTGCACTAATAAGATGGCAATTAACGCTAATGCGATTTGATTAATGCCTGTGAAGAAGAAATCCTTTTTTCCTTGTGCAACATCCAGCAGCTTGCCCGCGAAGTAGGGAAATGCCAGCAATGTTCCGCTGGATAAAGCCAACGCAATTAGCCCCAGGATAAATGTCCACTTGTGTGGCAGCACAAAGCGAAAAACTCCAAGTAGTTTTTTTAATCCTGATTTAGTAAGCGGGCGCTTTTCGCCTTCCTCTAACACGCTTCGTTTTGCCATTGATTGTTTAAAGACTTATAATTTTTAATGAGCAGGTGTAAATGAGGCCTCAATCGTAAACTGAACCGAATCACTTAAAATCATTTTTTGTGAGCCTGTCATGCTGAACTTGCTTAACATCATAGTCCCAGTTGAGTCATCGAACTCTAATTGTAACAGTCGTTTTGTTGCATACAACGAATTGGTTTCCTGATAAACTGACTCTATTTTTTTGATTTGTGTAAAGTCATTGTGATAATAAAAGGTAACAAAGGCAACAGGGACTGGCGTTTTTGCTTTATACTTCCTTATGCTCAGGTTGCTTTGGGTATCTTTTTCCTGGTCAGTGACTTCGTATGTATTCCTGTAAAGAGGTTTATTGATCAAATCAAGTTGACGAAAAACATCCAGTTCCTGTGCGAGCAATGTGCTGTCTGTTGCAGGTGTGGATTGATCAACCTTCCCGTCCAGCGACACTGATTTGGTAAGGGTTGAATGTGCTTTGGCAAGCACCTTAACTTGCGCGCTGACCAAACTATCAAAATCAAAGTAAGCTTTATCATACTTTTCGTTCTGCTTGTTACAAGCAGCCAGCAGAATAATAGTGGCGAAAAGGCAAAGACAACGAGCCATCATTCCGTATCAATCAATACAGTACCTGTCATTTCTTTTGGAATGGGAACCCCCATGAGCGTAAGAATGGTAGGGGCAAGGTCACCTAACTTACCATCTTTCAACGTTCCTTTATAATCGTCATCAACAAGGATGCATGGAACCAAATTAGTAGTGTGCGCTGTGTTTGGTGTGCCGTCTTCGTTGATCATCTTATCGGCATTGCCATGATCGGCAATGATAATAATGGCATAGCCGTTTTTACGGGCAGCTTCAGTAACCGCTTCATTACATTGATCAACGGTTTCGCAGGCTTTAACGGCCGCATCAAAAACACCAGTATGGCCCACCATATCCGGGTTGGCAAAGTTTAAACAAATGAAGTCGGCAGATTTTTTCTCTAACTCAGGTATGATCTTATCACGAATATCACGAGCGCTCATCTCCGGTTGAAGATCGTAGGTGGCAACTTTGGGCGATGGGCACATTAATCGCGATTCACCAGGGAACACTTCTTCGCGGCCACCGGAAAAGAAAAATGTAACGTGAGGATACTTTTCAGTCTCTGCAATCCGGATTTGTTTTTTATTAACCTTTGAAACAATCTCACCTAACGTATTTTCCAAATTGTCTTTATCGAAAATTACATTCACGCCTACAAATGAATCATCATAGTTGGTAAGCGTAACATAATGAAGGTTGAGCTTATACATGTTCTGCTCATGAAAATCCTGTTGGGTAAGTGCCATCGTAATTTCCCGCCCCCGGTCAGTGCGGAAGTTGAAACAAAGCACAACATCACCTTCCTGTATAGTTGCCAGCGGATTGTTATGTGCATCCACGGCAATAATTGGCTTTATAAATTCATCAGTTACGCCTGCTTCATAAGATTGCTCAACCGAACGGATTACATCAGTTGTTTTTTCCCCGGTGCCATGCACCATTGCATCATAAGCAAGCTTAACCCGTTCCCAACGCTTATCGCGATCCATTGCATAATATCGGCCCACCACGCTGGCAATTTGCCCGGTAGTTTTAGCAAGATGATTTTTTAAATCCGTAAGATATTCTTTACCCCCCTTAGGATCGGTATCGCGGCCATCCATAAAGGCATGGATAAAAACATTTTTTAGTTTGTGATTATTGGCAATTGTGCAAAGCCCCTTTAAATGATCGATGTGGGAGTGCACACCGCCATCCGACAACAAACCAATCAGGTGAATTGATTTATTAGTCTTCGTGGCATATTCCAATGCTTCGAGTAAAACCGGATTGGTGTCTAACTCTTTTTCTTCAACCGCTTTATTAACGCGTACCAAATCCTGGTACACCACACGGCCTGCTCCAATGTTCATGTGGCCAACTTCAGAGTTGCCCATTTGCCCGGCAGGCAAACCAACGGCAAGCCCAGATGCTTCAAGTTTACTGTGCGGATATTTTTTGTATAACGAATTTATATAAGGCGTTTTGGCATGGTCAATGGCGGAAACTTTTAAGTTTTTGGCAATGCCCCAACCATCTAAAATCATCAACAACACTTTCTTATTCATAGAAATAATTTTTTGGATTTTTGAGAGGTCAAATATATGGGTGATTTATCGCAATTGCCCCTTTTTTAAGATAGTTCTGAATCATCGGTAAGAAAACAAATGTTAGGTTACACAAAGATCAATTACTAATTTTTGGTTCCCGTATTAATGGCATAATTTTGGTCTAATGCACAGTACTATGAAGAGCAAAATGTGGGTTTTTACATTCGTTTTTGCACTAATCGCGAGTCTTGTGTCCGCCCAGGCAGATATTTTTTCACCCATGAAGGATGCATTGAAGGCCGGGAGCGCTAAAGAAATGGTAAAACACCTGAATCAATCTGTGGATATAAACCTGGAAGGGGAAGTAAATACCTATAGCAAGGCACAGGCAGAGTTTGTGTTGCGCGATTTTTTTAAGAAGTACCCGGTTTCAGATTTTACGATTGAACACACGGGTTCCTCAAAAAACGGACTGCAATATGCGATTGGTAATTATAAGAGCAACAAAGATCAGTTCAACGTGCTTATCCGCGTAAAGCAGACAGCAAACGTTTACCTGATTCACGAAATCAGTTTTGTGAAGGAGTGATGCAACCTGCCTACCTAACAGAACAAGCCATTCATCATTTTATTCAACAAGCCCTGGCCGAAGATCTCGGTGAAGGAGATCATTCAACATTGGGATCAATTCCGGCATCTAAAAAAAGTAAAGCCCGGCTGCTGGTTAAAGATGATGGTATTATTGCCGGACTTACTATTGCAGAAAAAATTTTCCATGAAGTGGACCCTGCCTTACAAATCACTTTATACAAAAAAGAAGGCGACTCCATTCAAAAAGGGGAAGTTGCTTTTGTTGTGGAAGGCTTAGCCCGGTCCATTTTATCTGCTGAGCGCCTCGTGCTGAACTGCATGCAGCGCATGAGCGGTATTGCTACTTACACGAAACAACTCTGCAAGCTCATTGAAGGAACAAACGCACAATTGATGGACACGCGTAAAACCACACCCAACTTTCGGTTGATGGAAAAGTGGGCAGTGGCCATTGGCGGAGGAAAGAATCATCGCTATGCGTTGTATGATATGGTGATGCTGAAAGACAATCACACCGACATGGCGGGGGGCATTCGCGCAGCTATTGAGAATACTAAGAAATACCTGGCTGAGAAAAAAAGGGATTTAAAGATTGAAGTAGAGACTCGCAACCTCGCAGAGGTAGAAGAAGTGCTGAGGGTGGGTGGAGTAGATGTAATCATGCTTGATAATATGGGCGTGGAGGAAATGAAGCAGGCAGTAAAATTGATTAATGGTAAATATAAGACCGAAGCCAGTGGCGGAATAACAGAAACAACGTTACGTGCTGTTGCCGGATGTGGGGTAGATTATATTTCGGTGGGGGCGTTAACTCATTCCGTAAAAAGTTTGGATTTGAGTTTGAAGGTGGAGAAGTAAGTGCAGCCACAGATTTATTAGGCTTAAGCGAATAAGCTCAAAACAACAATCTGCGAACCTGTAGGCTTTATCTTTAATTAGAAAATCCCACAAATCCCTCCTATTTTTGCCCTCCGTAAAATTTGAACTCAGGTTGTTATGATTGTGAAGACGCGTAATTATCGCTTAGAAAAGAAGGATTATATAAAAATGGCGCTTAAGGCCATATTGTTACAACAATGGTGGGTAAGCCTGATTGTGGTGGCTATTTGCCTCGGCTATGTATGGATACCCAGCATCTGGTGGTTTATTGGAGCAGGAATTGGAGCAGCTTTGTATTTACTTTTTTGGTGGATTCAGTTTTACGGAGTTACCCAATTGGACCAGGGAAAGATGCTGTTCGAGCGGTTTTCGTATGAAATAACAAGTCAGCAGATTGTAATGAAATTAAATGCCCGTGAAGGCATGCCCATGAAGTGGGACCAGATTAAGCGCGCGCAGTTGGGCAAAGATTATTTTTTGTTGTTTGTAAATAAGGCACAGCTCATTCATTTGCCTTTTAAAATTTTCAATACCGACAACGAACGAAAGTTCCTAACAAGCATTTTGCGGAATAAGGGATTGATTAAATAGATACTGGATACTGGATGCTTGATTCTGGAAAAGCAGCTTCGGATATTTGATCATGTTCAGTAACCAGTATCAAGAATCAAGGATCAAGAAAAAATACAGTCCTGCCGAGTCGCTTGCCAGGATTCAACGCTACTGTGCTTACCAGGAACGCTCGCACAAAGAAGTAAAAAACAAGCTTTTTGATTACGGTCTTTACTCCACGCAAGTGGATGAGATTATTTCACAACTGATTACCGATGGGTTTTTAAATGAAGAACGTTTTGCCAAAGCGTATGCTGGCGGAAAATTCAGGATTAAAAAATGGGGTCGGGTAAAAATCAAGCATGAACTGAAATCGCTTGGGCTTACAAAAAATTGTATTCAACGCGGGTTGAACGAAATAGAACCTTCAGATTATTCCAAAACCTTAAAGGCCCTCATCAAAAAGAAAGCAAGTGAATCCGGGGAATCAAACCCATTTAAGAAACGGGATAAGATAGCGCGCTCTGTAATTGGCAAAGGGTATGAGGCCGAGCTTGTGTGGGAATATGTGCGGGATCTTTTACCGGATTAACAGCGTTTGCAATCACACGACATTAATTGCATTTATCGAAACCGATCTTCACACTTTTACCGTTAATAGAACCATGAAACTGTTAACCATTCTCTTATTATTTTCCAGCTCGCTTGTTTTTGCCCAGTCAAACGAAGTGCGCACAGCGCAGTTTAATTTAAAAAAAACCGTTGCCATCGAAGGCTATGATCCTGTAAGCTATTTCGACAACAAGCCACTGGAGGGGAAGAGCGAATTTAAAATCACCCACAAAGGGGTAACCTATTTATTTGCCAATGCTGCAAATCTTACAAAATTTAAAGCAACCCCTGATAAATATGAACCTGCCTACGGTGGCTGGTGTGCTTATGCGATGGGAGAAACGGGTGAGAAAGTGAAGGTAGATCCGGAGACCTATAAAATTGTAGACGGCAAATTGAATCTGTTCTACAACTTCTGGGGCACCAATACATTAAAAGACTGGAATAAAAACGAAGCGCCACTGAAAGAAAAAGCTGACCAAAACTGGAAGAAATTCGTTCAATAAATCCATTGCCCGGCCATTTTCGTGTATGAGCCCGGCAATTAATTATCTTTGTTGCGGCTTAAGTTTGATTTAACGTATGACACAACTTTTTAAAGCGGGCACCACAATCCTGTCGCAGTTAGCCGACATTGTGAGCCAACTAACAGACGAAGATTTTCGCAAGCCCTCGAAGGCTTTGAGTAACTCCACTATCGGTCAGCACCTTCGGCACACACTTGAGTTTTTCATTTGCCTTGAGCAAGGTTGCGAATTAGGTGTGGTTAACTACGACAAGCGCATTCATAATAAGGCAATGGAAAATGATAAACTCATTGCATTGCATACAATTGGCCAGATTCAGGAATTTGTAAATTCAAATCAGGAAGACAAGTCTTTAAAACTTGAAGTAGGGTATGATCCTGCGAGCGAAGCATGCGTGACCATAGATACTAATTACTTGCGTGAACTTACGTACAACATAGAGCACTGTGTTCACCACATGGCAATCATGAAAATAGGAATCCGTGAAGTAGCCGAGTACATAAAGTTGCCGGCCGGTTTCGGGGTTGCTGTTTCCACCATTCGCTATAAGGAGACAGGAGTAACTTCTCGCTAATTCTTTACTTTTGCGCATCTCAAATTCGTGCAAAACATTTTTCGCAGTAATTTTTTTATCAAGCTCACCCATTGGGAGTATTGGCCGTTTGGCATTATCCAGGCGCCTGTATTTTTTATGTGGGTATGGTATGCGTTGAAGGAGCGATCCCTTTTTTATTTCTCCGCTTCCAATCCCTCTATCCTTACGGGAGGGATGATGGGTGAATCCAAGTATGATATTTTAAGACGCATACCGGATTCAATAAAACCAAAAACAGTTTTAATAAAACTGCCCATCACACCGAATAAGGTTATTGACACGATTAAGCAACATGGCTTATCGTTTCCATTAATTTTTAAACCAGACCTGGGTGAGCGTGGTTGGATGGTGCGCAGGATTTATGATGAAACGGATACAGAAAAATATCTTTCAGAAATAAAAATAGATTTCCTGGTACAGGAATTGGTAGACGCGCCATTTGAGTTCGGGGTATTTTATATTCGCTTTCCTTCGCAACCAAATGGATTTGTAAATTCAATTACCGGAAAAGAATTTTTGTCCGTTACCGGGGATGGTAAAAAAACCATCCGGGAATTAATCTTAGAAAAAGACCGTGCTAAAATTCATTGGAAAACTTTAAAGCAACGATATGCAGGCCGATTGACGGAAATACTTTCTCCTGGCGAAAGACTTGAACTTGTTTCCTTTGGCAATCATTGTTTGGGAACCATGTTCCTGGATAAGAATCATTTGATTACATCTAAACTGATAAACGCCTTTGATTCCATCAGTAAGCAAATAGATGGATTTTATTTTGGACGATTTGATGTGCGATGCAAATCAATTGAAGATTTAGAAAATGGTAAGATTAAAATAATGGAATTGAATGGCTGTGGCGCTGAACCTTCACACATCTATCAACCGGGGTCGTCTTTACTTGCCGGTGTGCGTACACTTATCACTTACTGGCAAAACATGTACAGGGTTAGCAGCGAAAATCATAAGCGGGGAGTTCCTTATCTTTCGTTCAAAGAAGGAAAAGAAATTTACCATCGTTTTAGGAAGTTAAGTTCCGGCTCATGATGCTTCTAAAAGTTTTTTTTGCAGGACTTGTATTTAGTTTCATTGGCTCCATTCCTCCGGGCACATTAAATCTGGCGGTGCTTCAGTTGGGATTGGAGCACAAAATTAAAATTGCACTTCGATTTTCAATTGCCGTTGCTATCATTGAATATCCCTATGCGTGGATTGCGGTTGTCTTTGAAAATTGGGTAACATCTTCGCCTGTGATTGTAGAGAACTTTCAATTGATCACGGCAATCGTGATGACTGTTATTGGAGGGTTTACCCTATGGTCAGCTCGCAAGCCAAGCGATTTTTCAGTTCGGTTTAATGCAAGCGGATTTCGAAGAGGAATTGTTCTAAGTATTTTAAACCCGATGGCCATTCCATTTTGGATTGGTATAACTGCCTACCTAAGAGCGCAAGGCTGGATTGATTTATCAAAACCAATTTGGCTGCATGGCTACGTGCTTGGTACTTCGGTGGGGGTTCTTATACTATTGTTCTTGTTCACATTTCTCGCCAGGCGATTGTCATCCTATGTAAAAGACAATCGCTATGTAAAGTTGGTGCCCGGTGTTACATTGCTTGTGTTGGGATTGTATGCGTTTATAAAATACCTGGCACTATAAACAGTATTAAATACTTACATGCTTTTTGCGAACGGCCCAATAGTAAAAGATCGGGAAGATGAGCAATGTAAATACAGTTGCTGTTACAAGCCCGCCAATAATTACAATGGCTAATGGTTTTTGAGACTCAGAT
>CAZNRJ010000145.1:0-8649 GCA_964574945.1 uncultured Ohtaekwangia sp.
TTTACCAAACGAATCATCGGCATGCTGGGCATGGACGCTTGTATAACACAGGATTATTAATAGCGTGACTACTGAAAACCTAAACATTCCTCTCATACTACCTCACGGGATTTCGAAGTTAACGATTTAAACCGTTTAATATTGACTTCCGGTTGGATTTCGCCCCTTCCCAAAAGCCAATTTACTAATTGAGCCGAAAAATAGGGCGCAAGGCTCACACCTTTTGTACCCAATCCGTTAAAAATAATAACATTTTTTGATTCCGGGTACTCACCCAATATGGGTCTGCGATCGGGTGTGGTGGGCCTAAAACCCCATTCCTGTGAAATAATCCGGTATGGAATTTTAATCAATGCTTTTAATTTCTGCTCCAGCTCCATTCGGCCCTCTTCTGTTGTTTCCCTTGTTAATTTTTTTGTTTCATAGGTAGCTCCCACACGGTAATTCCTGTTTGCTACAGGCACTATATAAACACCCCTGTTATAAATCAGTTCCGGAACTTCATCTAATTCAACCGTTAATGTTTCTCCCTTTAGCAATCGAATAGGTAAGTTTTCAAAACGGGATGAGTTGAGCGAACCGATACCATTGCAAAAGATTATTTTCGTGGCCCGGTAATTTTTGTATACGATCCCGTCTGCATTAATCTCCATTTGATGGTCATCAAAATGTTCCACCACAATGGATTGAGTATCCTTCAAATAATTTTGAACACTACTCATAAATCCGTTCACGTCCAGAAAGCCACATTGATTTAAAAGTATACCGCCAAACGGATCATTCACATGATGGCCATAGACACTCGTGGTTAAAACCTTTTCGATGTAAGGCTTTATTGCTTCACTCGAACTTAATCCCATCCATTCATTTTGCTCTTCGGCAGATAAAAATGGACGATAAAGAGGCTGAGGGTAAAAAAACTTTCTGCTTAGAATATTTTCTGCCGATTGATAAAACTTAAAAAGCTCAGGAAAAATTTGATCCGCCATCCATGTGCGCGTCAGCAACTTGCCGGTTATGGGATTGAACAGACCGGCCGCAATGGCTGAACTCCTGTTTTGATTGGGCTCATCAAACACAAGAATTTTTTTTCCTTCTGCTATAAGCCGAAGGGCCAAGCAAGAGCCTGTCAATCCCTGCCCTACTAATATGTAATCAACTGTTTGGATAATGACCTGGATTAATTGTTCAAGTGCCAAAAATACAACACTATAAATTAAATGGGTTTCGAATAAACCGTATGTCAATTCATGTTTATTCTTTGCGGACTTTGCGCCCTTGCGTGCAGAGAACAAAGCCGTACCTTTGCCCCTTAATTATGATCCAGATACAAGCTTTTGAGTTTAATCCATTCAGTGAAAATACTTACGTGGTTTATGATGAAACCAAAGAGGGTGTCGTTATCGATCCCGGCTGTTACGAAGCCGATGAGAAAGCAACTCTTACCAAATTTATTGATAGTAAGGGCATCAAAATAAAATACCTGCTTAACACGCATTGCCACATCGATCACGTGTTGGGAAATGATTTTGTGAAGTCGACCTATAAAGTTCCATTCTTAATTCACGCGAAAGATGAGCCCGTGTTAAAAGCCGTTAAGGCCTATGCCCCTTCGTATGGTTTTGCTATGTACCATGAAGCGTTGCCCGATCAATTTATGGAAGAGGGTGATGAAATCTCCTTTGGATCAACAAAGTTGAAAGTATTGTTTCTTCCGGGCCATGCACCCGGCCATGTTGGTTTTTATGATAGCGAATCGAAATCACTCTTGAGTGGCGATGTTCTTTTTGAACAAAGCATTGGCCGCACCGATTTGCCCGGGGGCGATCATAAAACATTAATCGAAAGCATCCGCAAAAAAGTTTTCAGTCTTCCCGATGATGTAGTTGTTTATCCCGGCCACGGAAACCCCACCACAGTTGGCGAAGAAAAAATTTCAAATCCATATTGTGCCTTAAGTCTATCCTAAACATGAAGGTGTTAAAACATTTACCGAATGCCCTTACCAGCGCAAACCTGATTAGTGGATGCCTGGGCATTATCAGTGTTTTCAATTACCCGGTCGAGGCTGCCTATTTTGTTTGGGCCGCCTGCTTTTTTGATTTCCTCGATGGATTTGTTGCGCGCCTGTTAAAAGTGTCTTCGCCCATCGGCAAACAGCTTGACTCGCTGGCCGACATGGTGAGCTTTGGAATACTTCCGGCAATGACCATGTACATTTGGCTGGGGCTGAACGCTACAGAAAGCTGGATGCCATATGGGGCAATAATAATTGCAGTGTTTTCAGCGCTGCGGCTTGCAAAGTTTAACGTAGACGAAAATCAGTCGGATTCATTTATTGGAATACCCACACCGGCCAATGCACTATTTATAACCTCATTGGTATTCCTGCCTGAGTCAATTCGTTCATTGGTTTTTACAGGGCCCTCATTATTGATAGTTACCATAGTTTTTTCACTTTTCATGGTCGCTCCCGTTAAGCTCCTTGCGTTAAAATTCAAGAACTTTGGCTGGGCTGGCAATGAAGTGCGGTTTACCTTTCTGATAATATCTGTATTCCTATTGGTATTTTTACAAGCCGGGGCAATTCCCTTTATTATACTATCTTATATAGTTATCTCGTTGGTAAGTGGCGCTTTAGGCGCGAAGAAAAAATAGCGTGTGATTTCAATCAAAAAAATAGGAGTGTTTGGCGGGTTATGCTTTTTGAGTATCACCCTTTGCTTTGCACAAAGGATCAATTCCGTGCTAAGCCAGGGAAACTGGTATAAATTTTCGGTGACAAGCGATGGCGTAGTTAAAATAGATTACAACCTGTTGAAGAGTGCCGGTGTAAATCCAGATCAGATCGATCCGCGCAATATAAAAATATTCACAGGCCAACAGGGTATGTTGCCCCAGCCCATTAATGAACCGAGAGTTGTTGACTTAACGCAGATTGCCATTCAGGTAACTGGTGAAGCCGATGGGAAATTCAACACGGGCGATCAAATCCTTTTTTTTGGCCAGGGGCCTGATACCTACCGGTACAACATTCAGAAGCAGGTCTTTGAATATGAAAACAATTTATACTCCGATAAAAATTTTTACTTTCTAACCATAGGTACCGAACCCGGCTTACGAATCACCACGAACGAAAACATCGGAGGAACTTTTCCCGTAATCTCAGATTATGAAGACCTGGGGTATTATGAAACCGAAAAGTATAACATTTTAAAATCAGGCCGCCATTGGTTTGGCGAGCAGTTTGATGCAAGCAAAGAGGCCACCATTCGGTTTGATATTTCGGGGGTGATTGAGAATTCTGAAATCCGGTTGATCTCGCACGTGATGGCTCAATCTGTTGAGGCTTCCTCCTTCCAGGTTTCTTTTAATAATAATCCGGTTTTAACACAACCCATCGCACCAATACCGAACACACGCTATGGCATTAAAGGTATTGTGAAAGCGGATACGATAACTTTCAACTCGAATTCTGTGGGTGCAGCCGGCCGCACTAATCAGGATATCAAATATCAATTTACAAAAGGTGGTGTAGGTTTGTCTGTCGGCTATCTTGATTTCATCAACCTCTCCATTAAAAGAAAGTTAGCCCTGTATGGAGATCAGACTATTTTCAGATCGTCAGCAAGTTTATCTAATCCTGTTTCAACGTTTGACATTAACCCGGCCAATGCCAATGCACTTGTGTGGGATGTGACCGATCCATATAGAGTAACTAACCAACAAGTTGCAGCTACAACCGGCAAAATCAGTTTTTCAACAAATTCTCAAACTTTAAAAACATTTTCAGTCTTCATTGCTGCTAATTTAAAAGCGCCAACCTTTGAAGGCACCGTTCCAAATCAAAATTTATACTCTACCATCGCACCCCAATTGCTCATCATCACTCACCCCGACTTTCTAAGCGAAGCACAACGCCTGGCTAATTTCAGACAAACTAAATCGGGTATTAGCACAGCTATTGTTTTGGTAAATCAGATTTATAATGAATACAGTGGCGGCAAGCAAGACATCACTGCCTTGCGGGATTTTATCAGGGACCTTTACATTCAGCCAAACTCACAGTTAAAAAATGTGCTGCTGTTTGGGCGTGGGTCTTATGATTACAAAAACAGGGTATTGGGCAACACGAACTACGTTCCCATTTACGAATCAAGAAATTCCCTGAATCCGCTGGCAACCTATGGATCGGATGATTATCTGACTTTTCTGGAACCGGGTGAGGGGGAATGGACAGAAAGCCCCGCACAAAATCATACCATGGATATTGGCATTGGAAGGTTGCCCGTTAAGAAATCAGAAGAAGCAAAAATTGTAGTCGATAAGCTTATTGACTATCAAACAAACCCCGCTGCGTTTGGCGCATGGCAAAATGAAATCATGTTTGTTGCCGATGATGGTGATGATAATATTCATAATTCTCAAGCCGATCAGCTTGCCAATTCCATTGAACTTTTGAATTCAAATTATACAACTCATAAATTTTTTCTTGATTCATTTGATCAAATCACAAGGCCAAGCGGACAATCAAGTCCTGCGGCAAGCAAAGCGCTTGACCTCGCTGTGCGTAAAGGGGCTCTTATTGTAAATTTTACAGGGCATGGCTCAGAGCGTGTTTGGATGGACGAGCGAATACTTGACGAAACCATCATCCAGGCTTGGAAGAATGCTCCCCAGTATCCATTCTTTGTAACAGCAACCTGCGAGTTTGGTCGTCATGATAATCCTTTTCAAATTACCAGTGGTGAACTTACCTTGCTTCAAAAAAAAGGTGGCGGTATCGGAATTGTTACCAGTTCCAGGCTTGTAAACGGAAACACAAATTTTACTTTGAACAAAGCCTTTTATGAATCCCTCTTCACAAAAGAAAACAATAGATACCGATTACTCGGAACAGTTTTTCGCGACACAAAAAATAACAGTGTAAGTGGTGTTGGAAATAGAAACTTCTCCCTGTTAGGTGACCCCTCCATGACGCTGTCGCTGGCCGAAAACGAAATTGTATTTGATGAAATCAAAACGAGCAATGGTTCTTTGGAATTAAAAGGATTATCAACTGTTTTGGTTTCTGGTCATGTTGAAAAAGAATCTGTCATGCAAACTACCTTTTCAGGAGAATTATCACTTACTCTTTTCGATAAAGTAGAAAATCAGGTAACGAAAGGCGATCAAAATTTACCTTTCAATTATTCAGAAAGAAGTAATGTATTATTCAGGGGCAAGGCAACAGTTAATCAGGGTAATTTTCAAATGGAATTCATCTTGCCTGTAAATGTTTCACAAGAACTTTTTACCGGAAAATTCTCAGCCTTCGCGTCTTCAAAAGCAGGCGAAATTGCGAGTGGCAATTCGTTGAATAGCATGATCGGTAGTGTTGAACCAAACCCGATTGCCGATACCACACCCCCCGCTATTCAATTATTTATGGGCGACACCACCTTTATTGCAGGTGGTATTGTTGGCCCCAGTACCCGAATAGTTGCGCAATTATTTGATGAGAGTGGAATCAATATTTCAGCTAAGCCAACAGGCAATGAACTTACGGCTTCCATTGATAACGGAGAAATCATAATTTTAAACAATTACTACTCAGCTGATCTAAATACCTATAAAAAAGGATCTGTAAATTTTCCTTTGGATGGCCTCGAAAAAGGAAAACACACGCTTACCTTCATGGCTTCGGATACATATAACAACCGGAAAGTCACGAGTGTGGATTTTGTGGTTACTGATGGCATACAGATTCAAGTGGAAGAGTTTAGCAATTACCCCAATCCGTTTAATGAATCAACAACCCTTGAGTTTACACACACAAGGCCGGGTGAGGATTTAGAGGCATTTGTCACCATTTATGACCTGGCCGGGAAAGTGATTTTGAATGCAGTTTATGATATTACTTCGAGTCAATATCGCGTAACATTGGGCGAATGGGATGGAAAATCTGCAAATGGAACAAAATTAGGGAGTGGAGTATACATGGGTAAGGTTTCCGTTCGTTCACTACTCGATGGCTCCAAAAATGAGCAATTTACTAAGCTAATTATCCTGAATTAAATTACCTTTACCGTTTAGAACTTTGACTATGAAGAGGTTAAGTATCCCGATCGCATTCACGCTTTTATCAGTTCCACTTTGTGTGTGGTCGCAAGTTTCGTCAACAGCAACCTTAATAGGTCAGGATTCAACCAACCGGGTTATAACAACGGCCGTACCCTTCTTAACCATTACGCCCGATGCACGGGCTGCCGGTATGGGCGATGCCGGTGTGGCCACTTCAGCCGATGTAAACTCCGCATATTGGAATGCCGGTAAGTTGGCTTTTATCGATAACGGACTTGGTTATGGAATCTCAGGCTCATATACACCGTGGTTAGGAAAAATCATTAACGACATGTATGTGTTTTACCTTTCAGGGTTCTATAAAATTGGTCGTGAGCAAACTGTTGCCGCTTCCATGAAATATTTTGACCTGGGCGAAATTCAGTTCAAAGGTCTAAACAATGAAGACTTGGGTCGTTTCAACCCCCGCGAATTTGCCTTCGATGTTACTTATTCAAGATTGTTAACGGAGCAATTATCCCTTGGTGGTGCGCTTCGGTACATCCACTCAAATCTAACAGGCGCCTTAACCACCGGAAACATTGATGCCCGCCCCGGCAATTCTGTAGCGGTTGACTTAGGTATCTATTATAACAAACCCTTTCTATCCAGTAACAACACACTTTCATTGGGTGCTGCCATTACTAATTTGGGTGCAAAAATTTCTTATTCAGATGCGAATAATAAGGATTTTATTCCAACCAACTTACGATTGGGTGGAGCATTTACGTTGGAGATGGATCCTAAGAACAAGCTTACTTTTGCATTGGATTTTAATAAGCTTTTAGTTCCCAGCCCTCCGAAGGATAACTCAACGCCCCTGTTAAGTGGAATTTTTGGATCCTTTACAGACGCAAGCGGTGGCTTTAAGGAAGAGATGAATGAAATTATGACTTCAATTGGAATGGAGTATTGGTATGATAATACCTTCGCTGGAAGGTTAGGATATTTTAATGAGGCAAGTAACAAGGGTAATAGAAAGTATTTAACTGGCGGAGTTGGGTTTAGGTATCAGCGATTTGGAATCGATGTGGCTTACATTGTCCCCACCAACAAAAGAGAAAATGCTTTGGCTGAAACCATTCGGTTCACACTCATGCTAAACATTGAAAGCAAAGCACGCGAAAACGATTCTGTTACCGACAATTAATCATGCTTGATAGAAAGTCGGCTCCTCAGTTTACTGAGATCAAGGATTTTCATCTTCCTTCTCCTGAAATAATTGAGTTACCCAATGGCGTACCATTGGTCCTGTTTGAAAGTGTTCAACAGGAAGTCCTCAAAATTGAGCTTGTCTTTAAGGCAGGCAAATGGTTTGAGTCAAAGCGCGGGGTTGCTCATTTTACTGCTCAAATGCTCGAAAGAGGAACTTCGAAAAAAAACTCCTATCAGATTGCTGAAGCCTTTGATCAGTTTGGTTGCTCCATCGAAATCAATTCCGGCTTTGATTTTACTTCATTATCCCTTTATGTGCTTTCGCGGAATATTGAGCGTGTACTGCCTCTCTTTTGCGAGCTGGTTTCAACTCCCTCTTTTCCTGATTCTGAATTTGCTTTGATGAAAGATGTCTTCAGGCAGAATCTGAAAATCAATAACAAAAAAAATAGTTATGTGGCTGGCAAAGCCATAAGACAAAATATATTTGGTAATCAGCATCCATATGGAGGCTCCATTGAAGAATCTGATGTTGATCATCTAACCCGCAAAGATCTCACTACTTTCTTTAATACACATTTTTTCATTCACGAGATCTATGTTACCGGCACGGTAAATAAATCCGGTAGGCAAATGCTTATCGATGATCTGTCTGCCCTTAAGGGTACCACCTCATCCAATAGCAAGACTGAATCAACAACTAATCCGAAAAGTTTTTCTCAACTCATAGAGATGCCCGATAGTGTCCAGTCTTCGTTGCGTTTAGGAAAAAGAGTTATCAATAGAAGCCATCCTGATTATCCGGCATTTATTTTATTGAATCACATCTTGGGTGGCTACTTCGGGTCACGGTTAATGAAGAACATCCGAGAAGAAAAAGGATTAACCTATGGAATACACGCTTCTATAAACGCATTAAAGAATGATGCTCTTTTTTTGATAGGTACAGATGTCAATAGAGAAAATCAGAAGTTAGCCATATCAGAAATCAAAACAGAGATAATCAAGTTACAAGAAAAAAATCTTGAACTGAGCGAGCTCGAAATTACAAAGAATCATTTGTTAGGAAGTCTTCAGTTAGAAGCCGCCAACCCATTTTCTATTGTTGAAAAAATAAAAGCGATTCGATTAAATCAGCTCAGTCCAGGTTTTTACAACAACTTGTTTAATAATATTTCATCATCCGATGCTGAAATTATTAGAAGTGTTGCGCAATCTTATCTTAATGTAGAAACTCTCTTTGAAGTAAGTGTTGGATAAACCAGTATAACTATCTCATCCTGGCGTTATGGTTCGAGGTCAAAAAAAAGGCCCCTTCATATTGTTATGAAGGGGCCTTGATAAAAAAGGTAGGCAACGACTTACTCTCCCGGGTTTTACCCTAGTACCATC
>CAZNRJ010000146.1:0-1589 GCA_964574945.1 uncultured Ohtaekwangia sp.
GGCTGACAAAGAAATGAAATCAGAAATCCGCAGGGAAATCGGAATGCTCTTTCAGGGCGGGGCTTTGTTCGATTCAAAGAATGTAGAAGAGAATGTTATGTTTCCCCTTAACATTCTTACAAAAATGCCACCGGCCGAAAAGATAGAGCGGGTTAATTTTTGTTTGCAACGCGTAGGGCTTGAGGGTGTCAATAAAAAAATGCCGTCCGAAATTAGCGGTGGAATGAAAAAACGCGTGGGCATTGCCCGTGCCATTGTTAACAATCCAAACTACCTGTTTTGTGACGAACCTAATTCAGGATTAGATCCCCAGACTGCTATTGTGATCGATGAACTGATTATGGAAATAACCCATGAGTTTGATATTACCACGGTAGTGGTTACACATGATATGAATTCGGTAATGGGTATTGGAGAAACTATTATGTTTTTATACAAAGGTCATAAACTGTGGGATGGATCGAATAAAGATATCATGCACTCAGGGGTGGAAGAGCTTGAAGCATTCGTGTTTACCAACAAAATTATGAAGAACCTGAAGGTGGGGTAGATTCTTAAATTTGTGTTCGAAAAGTTGTCCCGCAGATAGCGCAGATACTCGCTAAAAAAAATCGACCCTGTACGAAATCACTTCTTAACGAAAATCAACACGGCAATATCCCATTGCTTCACAAAGGATTTTTTTAACCTCTCACTCTCAACACTACTCATCATGCTCGTTGGAGAAGAACGGGGAATTTTAACCTTCATTAACAATTTATTAGCTTTATATTTATAAATGCGATTTCTATGGAATTAATCTTAAAATCAAACAATGAACAAAGCCTTGCCAAGATCATTGAATTGGCTAAGAAGCTAAATGTTGTGATCGAAAAACAGGGTGCTGATCTGGATAAACGTGTAAAGGACAGTTTGAAAAACCGCATTTTGAAATTCAAAGCCAACACGCCCTCTTCATTCGGGGATGCTGCCAAATGGGAACGGGAACAACGCAGCGAACGGGAACTTCCTTTCTCCTGATCTATGGCCTTTCTTGTAGATAGCAACATCATTATATATTCTTATTCCAGTGATTACGAATACCTGAGAAAACTTATCATTGATGAATCTTGTACCGTTTCTGAAATCTCAAGAGTTGAGGTGCTGGGATACCATGCGCTAAAACAGGAAGAAGAAGAGTATTTTAAGGATGTGTTTAGCTATGTGCCTTTAATCCTTCCTTCGAAAGCTGTTTTTGACCGTGCTATTGAACTACGGAAACTTTATAGCCTGAAATTGGGCGACAGCCTCATAGCAGCTACAGCATTGGCTCATAATTTAGAAGTCTATACCCGTAACCTCGCTGACTTTGCGAGAATCCCTGAACTAAAGTGCATAAACCCCATTGTTTAAAGAAACCATACAACAACCGAAAGTATAAAAGCAGTTTTTATCCTGTTCATGTTTGTAGTAGTATTGGTTCACGTGCTGCCGTATGTGAAAATCACGCGGGGGGGGTTATTCAGCGTTTTGATAAAAACATTCACCGCCCGATAGAAGAGCTCCGTGGGCGGAGGATACTCGCTGAAAAATTAAAAAGCGTCTAAACC
>CAZNRJ010000146.1:1599-5132 GCA_964574945.1 uncultured Ohtaekwangia sp.
GGGAGATTTTTATACTAAGCCGAGCCGGATAAAAAAAGTAGTCCCCTCGCCTGCCCTTGTTTCAAACCCTATCTCGCCCCCGCTTTGCTCTATCCCTTGTTTGGCTATTGCTAACCCTAATCCGGAACCGGATTTTTTTGTTGAAAAATAAGGTGCAAAAATTTTATCCTTCAATTCTTCATCAATACCACTTCCATTGTCCTTAAATCGAATAAGGACCAGGTCATTTTCTATACCAAGGGAAACTTCAACTACTACAACCGCATCATTCCGCGATTGAAAAGCATTTAGAATAATGTTTGAGAAAACACGATTTAACAATTGTTCATCTCCATTCACAAATAATTGTTCTCCCGAATAATTAAACTTTACACTTCCGCCTTCATAGTTTGCATATAGGTCAATACTCTTTTTTAACAAAGCCACTAAGTCTATGCGTTGAAGAATGGGGGCTGGCATACGTGCAAAAGCGCTAAATGAAGAGGCTATGTCATTCAAAATATCTACTTGTGTGAGCAGTGTTTTGATGGATTGAGTTACTTTATCCTTTTCCAATTCCCCCCGCAAAGCCAACTGGTCCATCTGTTGTAAGGTAAGCTTCATGGGGGTTAGCGGATTCTTAATTTCATGCGCTACTTGCTTAGCAATTTCACGCCAGGCACTTTCCTTTTGACTCCGCGCCAATTCAATCTTACTCTGATCAAGGTTCGCAAGCATTCGGTTATATTCCGTTACCATCAGGCCAATCTCATCGTCCGATTTCCACTCCAGTGGTTTATTGGTTCCCGTCAATGTTGTTCTGCTTAAGGTTCGTGTTATAAACCTTAGCGGAAATGTTAAGGAATCCACAACAAAAAATGACAGTACAGAGAACACAATGAAGATCACCACAAATACCGTAAGGATATTAGCCAGCACACTGATCTGTGTGTTTTCTAATGACAATGCTGATTCAAAAAACGGAACACTCAGCACACCAATTAGCAACCCCGATTCGGGGGACTTCAATCCAAAATAAGAGTTGTTAAAACGCAGTGTTCCTATCTGCTCGTTTTCTATAAGTGTATTATCTCCTGTTTGAAAAATTCGTTCCCATGCACTCCGGTTCATAAGGCTTGAGGTAAGCTGGTTCTCAACAATAACCGGCTGACTTGAGATGATCATCTGCCCGGAAGGGCCATAGATAGACATGTCCACATTTGAGAACTTGGCCATGTTGACTAATTGACTTTCGAGTTCACCCCGCGCGTTATCCGGATCATCTACAAACGCTGAAAGTACCGGTACAAGATTTTCGCCCAGCAACCTTGACTTCGATTGAAAATCTGAATTCAACTGATTCTCTGCGGACTTACTTACACGGTTAAGGGTCGTAACCGTTACAATTACAAGCGGAACAGCAAATGCTAAATAAATATAAAGCTGGATGCGGGCCGCATAATTGATCTGACTACCCAACCACCATGTGTTGAAACCATACACAGCCATGCCCAACCCCATTACAAAAATCCCTAAAACAAAAAAGAATGAGAAGTTGGTGAAGATAAAGAAAACAGGATACGCCAGGGTGGTCACTACGGCAACACGTCCTGATTCATCGTCAGTGCCACTATGAATGAATCCGTCCTTCCGGACACCTTCTTTAAAAAAACCGGGATCATTCAGTAAACTGAAATCAAAGTCTTTTTCGTAATTAAAATTTCCAAAACTGCTAATAATTGATTTATCAGAAATGAATGCAAAACTTTTGTCGCGATTTTCAAAGTATTCATTGAACCGGCTATCGACCAATAACTCAGGATAAACATTTTGAGGTATTATTCTCTTTAATGAAATGTCAAGCACAATATGAGCCACCACCTGGTCAAACCGTGTAATTGGAATTGTGGTAAAGTAGCGCTTACCTGTCTGCACTCCCGTGGACCGGACAAAATAAACTCCCTGGTATTCCGTAGCCGATCCTTGTCTTAACAATTCGCCCTCACCCTCTGTTATCGTTTGATCATCAAGTGGTTCACTCAATGAATTGTACAGCATAATTTTAACATCATATCGATCGAAATACGAATTAAGAAATACCTGCTTAATCTTTTGCCTGACGGGCGATTTACTTAAGAGTGGGCTTGCCAACCTGCTTTGAATAAAAGCGTCTTTTGCAATTCGCTTTGAAGTTTCATTCAGTAAATATTCGGCCAGTACATCGCGACCTATCAGGTACCCTGAAGCAAACCGAAATTGAGATTCAACCCGCTCTTCTTCCACAAATCGTTTTACGCTCAATGCACTTTGAATTCCATAGGCACTAATTATAAGGAAGAAGTATAAAAAAGTAAGATAAGAAATCCGTGCCAGTGAGGAACTAAGGGTAGAGCGATACATCAAAATGATGTAAGGCACAACAATGCTTAACGAAATCCAATAATCGCGCGATTCAATAGTGAAATAAGTGATAAACAGAATGCACGCAAGCAGTAAGGCAGCCACATAAGGTAAAGGCTTCGTGGATAATGATTTTGAAAGCCGCAGAAAAACATGGGTAAAACAAAAAGAGCTAACCGTACCGATAATAACCGAACCAAATGAAATAACCCGTAGCCAATTGAATGAAACAGATTGAGTAACATCTAATGAGATGCGTGAATTGTGAAAGATCGTTTCAATAAATAAGAATGGATAAAGAAACGAAAAAATAGCAGCCAGGATAACCACCGAACACCACCCCCATCGCACCCATGCCTTTGTGGTCAGCAAACTTCTGACAATCGGCCACTGTGCGTAAGTAAAAAACACATACACACATAAAAATAAAACTCCCAATGAATTCAGGAATAAATCGCCTAAGGAAGCATTGTAACTTGAGGAAGCAAATTCTTGCGGGCTAAAAATAGGAGATGCATACCAACGTGCCGGGAAGTCATATCGAATCATAAGAATTCGAATGCCCGCAAATGCAAGCGCGGAAATAATAAAAACGAGTTGAAATCTCTTCTTGTGATGGAATCGATACAATAGCATTCCAATGCTTACCATAAACAGAACAATGGCTATCAGGATTGACAACAAAGCCGACACATTGTTTTCGGAAGGACTTTCTGATAGCAGGATTTTAAAAAGTGTTTTACCGCCCACATTAATATTTTCACCAGATAAAAAATCGGGAGTCACAATCCGGCCTGAAAAATTTTGAAAGACCGCTTGGTTCCAGTGCGGGGAAAGGTACTTGTTGACAATCGGATATTTTTTATAAAGGGGAAGTACTGAAATCAAATACTGTGAATGGGATACGCGCGTCTTCTTAAGAAGAAAATCCCCTGCTGAGATTTGCATGAGCCGGATGTTAAACGAGTCACGTACCATTCGTGCATCCGGTGAAAAATCATTTTTACTCCAGGCTACAATGCGTAAACTATCCACCAAAAAATGAATTCCCTCAAGGTGCGACCACACAATGCCCGAGGGATTTTGAATAATTTTAGCCTGTTCCTGCTCAAGTTTTAAAAGCTCAGCAGATAAATTCCCGGAAATGGTTTTAG
>CAZNRJ010000146.1:5142-8605 GCA_964574945.1 uncultured Ohtaekwangia sp.
TCTCCTCAGCGGAGTCTTTCCATGCATCCAAGCCAACTCCAACCAGGGCGGAGACGAGCGAAAGAATAAACAATATGACAGGCAGGAACTTACGCATGATTAATGGCAATACTTAAAAGTAAGGAAATCTGTACTAAGATTACTTACCCTGCAGCCCGCCAAACCAGTACAGAAAAAGAATTCTGGAATACCTGAAACTGAAAGGAATAAAAAGCACTGATACTAAGACCAGCGCGAGCCCATACACCCAATCGGGCGGGCTAAAGAAAAAGTATAGCACAACAGATATCGCCACCATAATAGCCACATTAAAAGCGTAGCTAACGAAGAGCGCGCCAAAGTAAAAACCCGGTTCGGGTATAAAGGGCGCATTGCAATGCGCACAGTTTGTGTTCATAACAGAGAACCTGGTAACTCGCGAAAATGGAAATTTAAAAATGTCGCCTTGCTTACAGCGGGGGCATTTACCTTGCAACACTGCGCTTGAGGTGCTCATTTTGACTATTTTTTTTACTGGTTCGGTACCAAAAGAAAGCAATCATTCCGATTACAAGATAAGGCGCCACAAACAAATACATAATTCCGAAATTGATACCGGCTGCAATGCCAATGTTTCCGTTGCTTACATTGTTCTCCAGCGATGCCCTGCACATGGCACACTGTGCCGAAACCCCAACAGAAGAGAATAGTATCGCTATGCAGATCACCAAAAACTTTCCAACAGCCGCTTTCATAGGTCAAATCAATTTAAAGCTACACGTAATAAGGACTGATCATGATATAGACAATTACCCCTGTAATGGCCACATACAACCAGATTGGGAATGTAAATTTAGCCAAAGCCTTATGCCTTTCAAAATTACCGGAAAGAGCCCGTGAAAACGTGAAAAGAACAAAGGGAACGACAATCACTGATAAGATAATATGACTGACCAGGATGACCAGGTAGACAACCCGCAACACACCTTCCCCTCCATACGGTGTTGAATCGCTTGTCATGTGGTAAATCACATACATTATAAGAAATGTCGCTGAAAGCCCAATACATGTCTTCATTAGATTTTCATGAAGCTTTCTCTTCTTATTCTTAATCGCTATAACTGCTGAAATTAATAGAGTAGCCGTAAGTCCATTAATGGTGGCATAGATGGGAGGCAGAAAGCTAAAGTCATAGCCCGGTATTTTTACCCTGAATAAAACTGCAACAGCAAGCGGTAAAATAACCGAGAGTGCAATGATCAATTTACGATAAGGGTCCTTATTCCCTTCCATCAGTATTGTTTCAACAAAATTTTCATTTCCACCGTCAACCGATCCATTTCTTCACGCGAGTGGGGCGCATAGTAACCCCTGATTTTTCTTTCTGGATCAATGAGCACAACCGACCAGGGTTTCTTTAAAAAAAAGAAACAAGCACACCAGGTATCCCACCGCGCATTATCCTGATAGGGATAAATCTGTTGAAAGTCCGATGACTTAAACTGTTCTTCCAGGTACTTCATATTCTTCAATACCTCAGGGGAAATATCGGCAATCAATAATGCGACAGACGGTCCTTCTTTCCAACCGGCAGCCTGCAGGATTGAATCCGGAATGGTATAAGGAACATTGTACGTGAATTGACAGGATGCCGGGTGTTCCGGCATTTCTGTTTCGTAATAGACCGGAATATTAAACTCGTTTTTACCAAATGCCCTTAAAAAAAGGAACACACCTATCGGTAAAAGCAGCGCAAGGAAAAGGTAAATGATTTTTTTTAGCATGTATTAATAAGAGGCTTACGCAAAAGTTTTAAAACCTGGCCTAATTCAAAGGCGTCTGACGACTTTAAATTGTCTTGACGCCTGCTCGTAAGTCCAGTCAATAAACACAAAGAAGGCTAAAGTTATTCACCTTAGCCTTCTTCAAATAAATATTCTTTTGCCGTCAAGACCACTTTAAGTGGTCAGACGACTATAGTTTACAAAAAGACCGGCATCTTCATGCCCTCATACACGAAGGCCACCAACATCCAAATGATAAATAAAATTGGAATAAGCACAGCCCAAAACAGCACCTTCACTTCGTAGCGCAAGTGCATAAACTCACCAACAATATAACCTGCTTTCACAATCGTGAGAATAACGAAAATGAATGTCTTTGCCGAACCATGGTGCATGGTAAAGGCAATGATAAACTCAACTGCTGTTATTGCACCTAAGATTGCAGCCACAGTCCAAAGCTTTTTGATCTTAGCTTTATCGGGCGGAAGTACTGTTACTTGTGGTTCGTGTGCGTGATGTGCCATCTCTTATTTTCGATTTAGAAATTACGAATTACAATTTTATACTAAGTAGAAGAACGTGAATACAAATACCCAAACCAAATCTACAAAGTGCCAGTACAGCCCTACTTTCTCAACCATTTCATAGTGGCCTCTGCGTTCGTAAACCCCGGTAAGCGTATTGTAATAAATCAGGAAGTTGAACATCACCCCGCTAAATACGTGGAACCCGTGAAAGCCTGTGATAAAGAAAAAGAAATCTGCAAAGTCTTGTGGCCCATATTGATTTACATGAAGGTTTGCCCCGGTAACTTTTACCTGTTCCCAAACTCCCTTATCGATATTAAAAACGTCTTTCAATGTGGCTGTATCGGTGCCCACGATAAAGTGCGTCCATTCCCAAGCCTGGCAACCTAAGAATGTTAAGCCTCCTAAAATTGTCCACAACATCCATTTCTCAACGGCTTTTCTGTCCATGCGATGACCCGCCTCAACCGCAAGTACCATCGTAACACTGCTCATGATCAAAATGAAGGTCATAATTCCTACAAACACCAGCGGCAAACTTACTCCGTGTAAAAAGGGAACTGCTTCAAAAACCCTTTCGGGGATTGGCCAATACTGGGTTGAGAATGTAAAGGAATCGACTGCTCCTTCAAACGCAGGGTGCGAAGAACGAACCAAGCCATAGGTAATCAGCAATCCGGAAAACGTGAATGCATCCGAGAGCAGGAAGAACCACATCATGAGTTTGCCGTAGCTTGCACCCATAGGTGAAACCCCGCCATCCCAAACACTTTTATCAGAAACTGCAGTGGCTGCGTGTGCCATAATCAGGTATTAGATTTATCGATACAATAATAGGAATACAAACAAATATAGCCAAAGTCCGCCCAAAAAATGCCAATACGTTAAGCACATTTCCATCTGAACTAAGTTTTTTGAATGAACCCGGTAGCGGTAGGTGGAGACCAGGACTATCAGCAAAAAAACAATAGCACTGATCAGGTGCAAACCGTGCAAACCGGTAATAATATAAAAGAAGGACCCTGACGGATTGCCCACTAGGTAAACCTGGTTGGATACTAAATCTTTCCACCCTTCAAACTGAAGAACTAAAAAAGCAAGCCCAAGCAAAGAAGTAATCGTGACAAGTATTTTGACAGATTCTAAATTATCTTTTTTCGCGGCCCAGTAGGC
>CAZNRJ010000147.1:0-8550 GCA_964574945.1 uncultured Ohtaekwangia sp.
ATACAAAAATGCAGAGTGCATTGCTTCGCGCACTTTCTGATTTCCGCGAAAACTAAACGAAACATTACTTACCCCGCCACTTACATGCGCATGGGGCAAGTTTGTTCGAATCCATTTTGTTGCCTTGAAAAAATCAATTGCGTAATTTCTATGCTCATCTATTCCCGTTGCCACGGGAAAAATGTTTGGATCAAAAATTATGTCTTGTGGCGGGAAATGAACTTCATTCACCAAAATATCATAGGCACGTTTGCAGATATCGATTCGTCTTTGATAGGTATCTGCCTGCCCATCTTCATCAAACGCCATCACCACGGCCGCGGCTCCATAGCGCCTGACTAATTTTGCCTGACGTTTAAATTCCTCCACTCCACCTTTCATACTGATGGAGTTCACGATACCTTTTCCCTGGATACACTTTAATCCCGCTTCGATCACTTCCCACTTTGATGAATCGATCATAACGGGGATCTGCGAAATCTCAGGCTCGGAAGCCATCAGGTTCAGGTACTTAACCATAGCAGCTTTTGAATCAAGCATGCCTTCATCCATATTCACATCAATTACCTGCGCTCCACCACGCACCTGATCAAGGGCAACTTCAAGCGCCTCATCAAACTTATCTTCCTTGATGAGCTTAAGAAACTTTGCAGAGCCGGTAACATTCGTCCGCTCACCGATGTTCACGAAATTTGATCCGGGGGTGAGAACAACCGCCTCAAGCCCACTTAACTTTAATGGCTGATAGTCAATAGTCGATGGTCGATTGCTCATATTTACTTGATTGAGTTACGTAGCGCCTGAATGCCTTTTATGAATTTTAAACTTTCAAACTTAAATGCCATACTTAAATTTTATTGCAATGGACTATCGACTAATTGCTATTGACCAACAATCTTGGTTGATACTTCTTTGCGACTGCTGCAATTTTTTCAATGTGCTCTGGAGTAGATCCACAGCAGCCACCAATAATATTGATCAATCCTTCTTTTAAAAATTCTTCAATTTCATTAGCCATTTGGGTTGGTGTTTGATCGTACTGACCAAATTCATTTGGCAAGCCGGCATTAGGATGCGCACTTACAAAGAACGGAGCCTTCTCATTGAGTACTTGTAAATAGGGTCTTAACGCAGCAGCACCCAATGCACAATTCAATCCAATGCTTAACAAAGGCACATGCGAAACAGAAATCAAAAATGCTTCGGTTGTCTGACCTGATAAAATCCTGCCGCTGGCATCGGTTATTGTACCCGATACCATGATGGGTACGTGCTTACCGGTTTCTTCAAATAGCTCTTGAATAGCAAACAATGCAGCTTTTACATTTAACGTATCGGTAATTGTTTCGAGTAAAAGCATGTCGGCTCCCCCATCCAATAAACCTTTCGCTTGTTCTTTGAAGGCCACTGCCAACTGATCAAATGAAATTGCACGATAGCCCGGGTTATTTACATCTGGCGACATCGATGAAAGTTTTGTAGTAGGCCCCATTGAGCCGGCCACAAAGCGCGGCTTGTGAGGTTCCTTTTTGGTGAATTCATCAGCCACTTCTTTGGCAAGTTTAGCAGCCTGATAATTGATTTGATACACTAAATGTTCCAGGTGATAATCTGCCTGTGCCACCGTAGTGCTTCCAAATGTATTGGTTTCGGCAATATCGGCCCCGGCTTCAAAGTATTGACGGTGAATATCCCTGATAATATCAGGGCGCGTAATGCTTAGCAAATCATTATTTCCCTTAAGGGGATGCGGATGATCTTTTAACTCCTCGTTCCTAAAGTCTTCTTCACTGAGTTTATGGCGCTGAATCATAGTACCCATAGCACCATCAAGTACCAGAATTCGCTCTTTTAAAATGTCCTGTATATTCACTCTTTCCCGTTTTAGTATTTATCCAGAAAGAGCCTGATGAATGGCTGCTTCTCTTTTCCTAATCCGATTGCAATCGCTTAGGAGGGGAATTAGCACCAAGTTATTGGCAAGGTTGCTAAGACTTCGCAGGGCCCGGTCCCTCAGTCTTTCTGGATAAGCAGTGCAAAGAAACACATTTAGATAATAATATTAAAGCATGGATGGTTAATTTTGCAGTCGAACTATCCCGTAAGTAATTGAAATTAGCAGCCATCGATATCGGATCGAACGCAATCAGACTTCAGATCTCTACGATCTTAGATCAAGGCCCAAAAATTCTTTTCAAGAAACTGGAATACGTTCGCTTCCCCTTGCGATTAGGTCATGATGCATTTAGCACCAACCGCATAAGTGATAAAAGTAAAAGCCGGTTCAAAAAATTAATGAAAACCTATAAGCTCCTATTAGAGCTTTATGAAGTGGATGACTATATGTTTTGCGCTACCTCGGCCATGCGCGAGTCAGAAAATGGGCAGGAGCTGGCGGATGAGGTGAAGGAAGAATTAGGGTTAACCATCCATATTATAGATGGCAACCTGGAGGCGGAAATGATTAACCGCGCCATTGCCTCATACCTGAAAGATGAAACCTATCTGCACATTGATGTGGGCGGAGGCAGCACCGAGCTGAACTTGTTCGTGAAGGGAAAAAAAATAAAGACCCGTTCGTTCAAAGTGGGATCGGTTCGGGTGCTGGAACATAACGACTCTCCAATTATGTGGAGTGATATGAAAAAGTGGGTGAAAGAAAATGTGAAGAAGGAATATGGCAAAGTAACGGCTGTTGGAACAGGTGGAAACATCAGTAAGATATTCGAATTGGCAAAGAAAAAACCGGGCCAGGTTATGTCTATCCGAAAAATAAATGAGATCCGTAAGATGGTTGAGAGTTATTCTATTGAACAACGCATCTATGAACTGCAAATGAACCCCGATCGGGCCGATGTTATTGTGCCCGCCAGCGCGATCTATGTGAAAGTAATGGAGTGGGCCGATTCCCAGCGGATTCTTGTGCCAGATGTTGGCTTGAAGGACGGAATCTTACTTCACCTGCTTGAAAAAAATCTGTTACAAAAGAAAATTGAATTTAAGCAAGGCAGGTTCTGATCAGAACAGTTCAACGTCCTTTATAATTTCACGCGTTACTTCATAAAATTCTTTGTGAACATTAAAGAGTGGTTCGCCATTTTGCTCCTTGATTACGTACGAACCATCTTCGCGCATCGAATAAGCATTTACATTATCCTTTAGATTGTAGCGAAGAATATTCATCACCTGCTTACGGAGCATCTCATCCTCCAGCAAAAACAAAGACTCTACCCTGCGATCGAAACTGCGAACCATGGCATCAGCACTGCCTATATATACTTTAGGCTGTCCGCCATTGTGGAAGTAATACACGCGTGAGTGCTCCAGGAATTCGCCCACAATTGAAATTACTTCTATGTTTTCACTTAATCCTTTGCGGCCGGGGCGCAGCGAGCACATGCCACGAATAATCAACTTAATAGTCACACCCGCTTGTGACGCTTCATAAAGAGCGTCAATGAATTCTTTGTCCTGAAGGGAATTTAATTTAATAACAATCCCCGAAGGGATTCCTGCCTTTGCGTTCTCTGCCTCGCGCTTTACAAGATTGCAAAGTTGAATGCGCATATCGCGCGGGGAAGTGATCAGGTTGCGATACGCAGCAGGCTGCGAGTGCCCTGTTATTACATTAAAGAATTCCGACACATCATTGGCATACGCTTCATTGGTGCTCAGCAACCCAATGTCGGTATAGAAACGGGATGTTACTTCATTGTAATTGCCACTTGACAGATGTACATAGCGATATACGCGTTCGCCTTCGCTTCTTACAATCAGTAAAAGTTTGGTATGGGTTTTAAGATTATTTACACCATAAATCACAAAACAACCTGAGCGTTGAAGTCGTTGCCCTTCGCGCAGGTTATTCTCTTCATCAAACCGCGCCTTCACTTCAAATAACACCGACACGTGCTTTCCATTTTCGGCTGCACGCAACAAAGCTGCGCTTACACGCGAATCTTTCGCGAGCCTGTAAATGGTTATCTTAATGGATAGCACTAATGGATCATCAGCAGCCCTCTCCAGCAACTCAAGCACGGGCTCCATGGAGTTGTAGGGATGGTGCAGCAAGATGTCCTTTTGTTTGAGCGTTTCAAACAAGTCATCATCACCCTGCTCCGGATAAGAAAGCGGTTTAACCGGTGGGCGAAGATTTAACCTCTTACTTTTAAAATCCGTGTGATTGATAACCTGAAGGATACCGGTAAAGTCAATCAATCCGGCTTTTGGGATTTTCAGGATATTCAGTTCGTCCAGGTCCCATTGGATCTTAAGCAAACGAATCAATGACGGATCGGGGTTTTCTTCAATATCAATCCGCACAACGCGCCCTTTCCTTCGCGTTTGAAGTTTCTTTTTTAACTCATCTAAGAAATTAGCTTCAATATCTTCGCTCTCTTCAAGGGTAAAGTCTCCATTCCGGTTGATTCGAAAAAGGTTAATGGCAGCTATGTCAACATTCCTGAAAAGGTGTTGCATATTTCTGCGAATAATATCTTCAAGCGGTACGAAAGATATTGACTCGTCAGGATTTTCGATTTCATAAAAGCGTGGCAAATTGCTGGGCACCTGGATAAAAGAAAACCGTTCCTGGTGATTTGCATCCTGTGGCACTTTGGTTACCACACCAAACAAAAGCCGGTTGTATTTCAACACCGGAAATGTGTGGTAGTTATCGAACAGCATGGGGGTGAGCATCGGGTAAATAGTGCGCTGAAAGTATTGATTTACCTGCGCACCATGCTCAATGGAAAGGGAATCGCAATCCACTATCCTAAACCCATTCTTTTCAAAATTGGGTTTTAATTTCTTTATGTAATACTCGTTTTGATCCCTTACAAATGCCTGGATTTCAGTGAGCAATAATTGTCTGAATGAATTTTCGCGCAAGCCGCTATAATCATAGCGCTCTTTGCCATAGTCGATGTAATTGTAAAGGCTTCCTAAGCGGATAGTACAAAACTCATCTAAGTTAGATGCAGTGATGGATAGAAACTTTAAGCGCTCAAAAATGTTGCGGTCTATGTGCTTTGCCTGGTCAAGCACCCGGTAATTAAATGCGAGCCAACTTAAATCACGGCTTATGTAATTGCTTTCCTGAATATGTTTTGCCTGGCTACCAAGCCTCCCTTCTCCCTCTGTCATATCTTTTCATTTAGATATCAATCCGGGCATACTTGGCATTCTTCTCTATAAACTCCCTGCGCGGTGCAACTTCATCTCCCATCAGCATAGAAAATAAATGATCTGCTTCAGCTGCTGATTCAATGTTCACTTTCTTCAGTGTACGTCTTGATGGATCCATTGTGGTTGACCAAAGTTGTTCAGGATTCATTTCACCCAAACCCTTATATCGCTGCACACCAACACTGTCTTCGTTTCCGCCTTTGCTCAATTCCTTCACAATAGCTTCGCGTTCTTCTTCTGTCCAACAGTAACGTTCCTCACGTCCTTTTTTAAGGAGGTATAATGGTGGCAATGCAATATATACGTAGCCTTGTTCGATTAAATCGCGCATATAACGAAAGAAGAAAGTTAAAATTAACGTTCGGATGTGACTTCCGTCAACATCGGCATCAGTCATAATAATAACTTTATGATATCTTAACTTGACAAGGTTGAGCGCTTTGTTATCTTCTGCCGTTCCGAAGCTTACACCCAGCGCGGTGATCATATTTTTTATTTCCTCATTCTCGTAAATCTTGTGCTCCTGGGCTTTCTCTACATTCAGGATTTTTCCCCGCAAGGGTAAAATGGCTTGAAAGTTTCTATCGCGACCTTGTTTCGCTGAGCCCCCTGCAGAATCTCCCTCTACCAAATACAATTCACAAATACCAGGATCAGAACTCGCACAATCCGCCAATTTACCAGGCAAGCCAGTGCCAGATAGCACATTTTTCCTCTGAACCATTTCCCGGGCTTTACGCGCGGCAATACGAGCCTGGGCAGCCAGAATAACTTTGCTAATGATAAGCTTTGCCTCTTTAGGGTGCTCTTCGAGGTAGTTTTGTAACACTTCCCCCACAGCAGTATCCACCGCCCCCATGGCTTCCGAATTACCTAACTTGGTTTTCGTTTGGCCTTCAAACTGGGGCTCGGCTACCTTTACAGAGATAACCGCTGTAAGACCTTCACGGAAGTCATCACCACTGATTTCAATTTTAGCTTTTTCCAAAAGCCCTGATTTATCAGCATAGCTTTTTAAGGTACGCGTGAGCGCACGTCTGAATCCTGCCACGTGTGTACCGCCTTCGTGGGTGTTGATGTTGTTGACATACGACACCAGGTTTTCGCTATAGGATGTATTGTAGTTCAAAGCAACCTGAACCGGAATTTCGCTCTTATCATTCTCGATGTAGATGGGAGCAGGAATTAAGTGTTCGCGGGTAGAGTCAAGGTAATTAACAAACTCACTCAATCCGCCTACCGATAAAAATGCAGCACTTTTGGCTACCCCATTTTCATCTATATCGCGTAAATCTTTCAGGTTAAGTTTAATACCAGGGTTTAGAAATGCAAGTTCGCGCATGCGGGTGGCTACCGTCTCAAAATTGTACTCTGTAGTTAACGTGAATACTTCTGCATCAGGCTTAAAGTGAATGGTTGTTCCGTTTTTGTCAGATTCTCCGATAACCCTTACAGAATATTGAGGAACACCCCGATGATACTCTTGTTCAAAGATCTTTCCTTCGCGATAAATAGTTGCTGTGAGCACCGAAGACAAAGCATTAACACAGGAAACACCAACACCGTGGAGACCACCCGATACTTTGTACGATCCCTTGTCAAACTTTCCACCGGCATGAAGCACCGTCATAACCACCTCAAGGGCCGACCGCTTTTCCTTTTCGTGCATATCGGTAGGTATTCCCCTGCCGTTGTCTTCCACAGTAACCGAATTGTCTTCGTTGATGGTTACGTCAATGGTGTCGCAATGCCCGGCCAACGCCTCGTCAATTGAGTTATCCACCACTTCCCACACTAAGTGATGCAGGCCTTTTACACCAATATCGCCAAGGTACATGGCGGGCCTTTTTCGCACCGCTTCCAAACCCTCTAAAACCTGAATATTACTAGCTGAATAGTTAGTTTCCTTCTTTGCTTTTTCTTCGCTCATTTTGAATTTTTATAACCTTCAAAAATAAGGTTTTTGTGAGCGTTTTCCGCATTTTTCGGCTATAAAACTAAAAGTATTTTTTCTTTTAGGGCATTGATTTTTATGACCCTTTACAATAATCAACTAATTTTTTAGTTTTAGTGTATAATTACCCCAGAATCCTATGAAAACTTTAGCATTAATATTCCCATTAGTGATGGCCGCGCACGTAGGGTTTTCTCAAAAAGTTATCACCCCACAAAAGCCAATCAGGTATCCATATTTTGAATCGAAAGAAGATTCAGCATCCTATTATCAAACCAGCAAAAAATTGCAAGAAGCATTTACTCTTAAAGAGTTTGATAAGAATCTTATCGATAGTCTTTCAAATGTTTTTGCTTCCCTGCAAAAGGGAATTGTTTCTCAGCGATTCTACTATCAGCCAAGCGAGGAATTTACTCCCTGGGAAAAGGTAGTGGAACAAAACCTGTTTGATGAAGTTAAGCTGATAAGTTTTTATTCAAGTGCCTACAATAGATTACCTGAATTGTTAATCACCTGCAAAAATGTGGAAGCCATTGAGTTGGTTAATACAAACATCAAAAAGATACCAAAAAAATTAGCTCAACTAACAAAACTGAAAACCATCCTGATTTATGATTCGCGGACTGATTTTAAAATAGCCAAAAACAGTTCGCTTCAGACAGTGGTTGTGAGAGGAGGCAAACAACAACGGAATTTTGCAAGGTTAAAGAATTTGGAGAAGCTCGATCTCTCATCCTGCAACCTAACCAGCGTTCCCGGGAAATTACATAAGAATACACATCTCAAAAATCTCTTGTTAAATCAAAATTCAATTAATCTTTCTGCGACAAAGTCCAAAACTAATTATCGCGTGGAGAAGATTGAGATGCAGGAAAATAAGCTGACCGAAATCCCGGATGTGATCGCCAGGTTTCCAAACTTAAAAAGTCTCGTATTCAACGGTAATGAGATCACCCAGGTATCACCGGCCATTGCACAGTTAACCAAACTTGAACAGCTATCATTCTACAAAAACAAGTTAAAGGCAATTCCTGAAGGGGTTTATTCACTTTCCAACCTTAAAGAAATCGATTTATACTACAATGAAATAGAGCGGATAGATGAACGGATTTCTAACCTGCAAAACCTGGAAATACTATATCTTTCCTACAATCGCCTGCTGTCCGTCCCCGAAAGCATAAGTACGTTACCCAAGCTTGAACAACTCTACTTATCAAATAATCAATTAAGTGACCTTCCGGCAAGCCTTACCGGTCTTACTAAACTGAAGGTGTTACGAATCAATAATAACCATTTACTTCAAGCTAAGGACTTAGCTAAACTAACCGGGTTGGAGAACCTGGATATTTCCTCGAATCAAATCTCAGAGTTGCCTGGCGGGATAGAACAGCTTGCTTCCTTAAAACTCT
>CAZNRJ010000148.1:0-8539 GCA_964574945.1 uncultured Ohtaekwangia sp.
TCATTTTTCTTCTTTGTTTACCGACATGTCGTCCCTGACGGGACTTTAATAAAAAGCCTTAGATAAAGTCCCGTCAGGGACGCAATATTGGTAATAACAGGTTACTGCAAATGTTAAAAATCCCTTTAGGGATGAAATATAAGGTTCGTACCTTCCCCATGCACTGGTTCCTGAGATACGAAATAGTTTGTTAATCTGAAAGCTAAGCGCCTGGGTTCAGTGAGACACAAACCCAACTCTCAGACAGTTAAATTAGAGATATGAACATTGAAGACATTCAAACCATTTGCCTGAAAATGAAGGGCGTAAAAGAAGACATTAAGTGGGGGCATGATTTGGTTTTTTCCATTGGGGAAAAAATGTTTTGTGTGGTAGGACTTGAACAATCTCCAACATCAGCATCATTCAAAGTGAGCGATGAAGAGTTTGAGGAAATGTGTAACCGGCCAGGTTTTAAACCCGCACCGTATGTAGCCAGGTATAAATGGGTATGGACAGAAAATATTAGAAGTCATCTCAAAAATACTTCCAAGAGTGTATGTCATGCCGGATTTATTCCGGCATCCCGTTTTGCAGCTCAAAATTCGAGATCGCGGAACGCTGTCCGCGATGACAAAGTATTTTTGAGATGACTTATAATAACCTGAAAGCTAAAGAATGGAAGCAGTACCTTCATCAATCGTATGAGTTGGTAAAGAATAAACTCCCAGCGAAAACAAAGAAGCAACTCGGGTTGAAATAGTTGTATTCTTATCATAGGCAATAATAAGGATATATTGTATCGCTCACTTTTTTTAACTCATTTCCCTACCTTTCAGGAATTTTTTACCAAAATTTTTAACCGGTGAATCTGATCAATACGTTAGTTGAGTCGCTTTATATTTTCTGGGTCTTCCTGGTGTTTACCGTATTTATGCTGCTGTTCCTGCCAGGCATTATTCTTCCTGCATTCTTCGGCCCGCATGCCGTGTCGGTCACATTCTTTTTTATGAAAGCGTGGAGCTGGGTGTTTAGCATGCTTACGTTTATCCGCTATGATGTTGTTGGGCGCGAACATATTGTTAAAGGCAAATCCTACATCTACGTAAGCAATCATACTTCGTTCCTGGACTTGCCCGGCATTGCCATGACCATTCGGGGCCAGTTCAGGCCGCTGGCTAAAAAAGAGCTTTTGAAAATACCCGTGTTTGGCTGGATAACGCGCGCCACGTGCATTGTGGTGGACCGCACCAGCAATGAGAGCCGTAAAAAAAGCATGAACCACTTAAAAGAACTTTTAAACATTGGCATCAACATTCTCATCTTCCCGGAAGGCACGCAAAACCGCACAAAAGAAATTATGCAACCGTTTAAAGATGGAGCATTCCGGATAGCGATGGATACGGAGAAACCCATCTTACCGTTGGTAGTCATTGGAGCAGGCAAGCTAATGCCCCCCGGCACCATCCGGCTGCGACCGGGACGAATAAAAATTATTGTGGGTGCAGAAATCCCTGTCACTAATGACTTACAAGGAACCGCTGCCATTAAAAATAAAACATTTGAAATCATGCATGACATGATTCACCAACACCGTTAACTTATTCTTTCGTAACTTGAAATTCAAATCGCGATTATGCCTGCAGCACCTACTTCAAAAAGTCTTTTAACCGGGCTCAACCTGATTTACTTTTCGCTGGTTTTTGTAATGACTGCTTTTGGGTTGATTGTTTTGTTTCTTAACAATACGGGTGAAGCAGTTGCAGAAGCAGACCCGGAGTTTGCACTCATGCTGCGCTACATTTTAATTGCTTTGCTACCGGTTAGCCTCGGAGCAGGCTACTTTATATTTAAGCAGCAAACGGGTTCAATTGAATCATCGCTTTCGCTGAAAGAAAAGCTCTTTAAATATCAAGCTGCTGTGCTCATCCGCTCGGCCTGCTTTGAATTTGCCGGAATGTTGGGATGCGTGTTTGCCATGATTACAGCAGACTCTTCTTTTCTTCTGTTTACAGGAATCATCATTGCCATGTTCTTTTTATTCCGGCCAACGGTTTACTCCATTACAACCGATCTTAACCTTTCACAGGCAGACCGGCTGGTACTTGAAAATCCCCAGTCACCTTTAATCTAACTTTTATGCAGTCAGTATTGCTTATATTCCTGGGCGGTGGTTTAGGAAGCGTGGCACGTTATTCAATAGGCCGGTGGGTCAACAGCCTGCACGCATACAATTTTCCGTTCGGCACGCTGGCTGCCAATGTAATTGCCTGCCTCACGCTGGGGTTGATCATCGGGTTGGCTGATCATCGTCAATTGCTTTCCCCTAACGCGCGTTTATTCTGGGCGGCAGGCTTCTGCGGTGGCTTCAGCACCTTCTCCACCTTTAGCCACGAAACCCTTACACTCATGCAAGGCGGTTTTAATTTCTCCTCTATTACTTACGTGATCGTCAGCCTCTTATTATGTATTGCCGCTGTCTACCTGGGGCTGTTAGCGGGCGAACAAATCTGATTGACACAATCCAGATTTTATCCTTAAACAAAAAATAATTTCACTTTATGTGAATATTTAACGAATTGTTGTAAGTTTCTATTTCCTAACTACTTATGAGATCGAAACTTACTTGTTTCTTACTTCTTATGTTACCGCTTTTTGGCTTCGGCCAGGGCCAGCAGGTGACTAATTTGGCCGGTTTCGATATTTCCGTTTCTGATTTTATTGTTACTTCTTCCATTGGTGAGCCGGCTATCATGACGTTCACCAACTCCGGTGTTATTCTTACCCAGGGTTTCCTTCAACCGGAAATTCTTCCTTGCCGGGATCTCAACTTCAGCTACTATCCAAATCCCGCCAAGGAAGAAATTATCATTGAAGCCTATGGCTGCGAAGTGCAGGTTCAATTTATGGAGCTCTACGATCCGTGGGGAAGAATGATTACAAGGATAACACCGAGAAAAGACAACAAAGTGACGCTGGGCGATATTAGCCCGGGCGTGTACTTTATCAAAATACTGCTCACCAATAGTGAGACGAAAACTATAAAAATTGTAAAAGTTGGAACGTAATCTATGAATAGACATTTACTCTCACTTGTCCTGGCTTTGTTTGGTTTCTGCATAGTACATGCGCAAGCACCCAAGGGTATAAACTACCAGGGTGTGGCGCGCGATAACGAGGGTAAACCTATTGTTACAAAAAGTATTTCTGTGCGCATCGGTATTTTAAAAAATGCAGCCACCGGTGAAGTAGAATATTCCGAGGTTCATAAACCTCAAACCAACCAGTTTGGATTATTTACACTCATCATCGGCCAGGGCACTCCGGTTACAGGATCGTTTGCCTTTGTAAGCTGGGCGATGGGCAATAAATGGCTGCAAATAGAAATTGATCCCAATGGCGGAGGTTCGTTTCAATTAGCCGGAAGCCAGCAATTGATGAGCGTACCGTATGCGTTTTACTCTGAATACTCAGGCAACGGTGCAAACTTTACAGCCGGGCAGGGCATTGCGATAACGAATGGAGTAATCAGCAACACAGGCGATGGCGACAACAGCGCTACCAACGAATTGATTACAGCCGCTACGTTAACTGCCGATAAAAAACTTCTTATTACCGATGCAGGCGGAACGAAAGAAGTTGATTTAAGCAGCCTCGCGGGAGGGAATCAAAGCCTGACCTTAACAGGAACTTCATTATCCATTAGTGGCGGAAACTCGGTAAACCTGGGATCGGTTAATACCGATAATCAAAACCTGACATCGGGTGCACCCGTTGGCACCAATCGAACCATCAATATTACCAATGGCAGCAGCGTTACTTTTGATGTTGCCGATAATGACAACAGTGCAACCAATGAAATCCAGGACCTTGCACTAAATACAAGCACAAACATTCTTAGCTTGACAAACGATGCTACCCCCGTTGATCTAAGTCCTTACAAACAAAACCTTACCCAAGTGTTAACAACGAACCCGAGCGCAGGCAACATCCGCATACAAAATGTTGGCACACCAACCACCGGCACGGATGCAACTACAAAGGGGTATGTAGATACTTCTATTGCTAATGCCATTGCAACAACGTATGCTTTTAAGACAACCTACACTTTTACGAACCCAGGTGGAATCTTCAATGACTCGCCTATTACCCTTACAGAAGTATTTGATGATTTTAATGTAGTTGGTGCTAATCAGTTTACCGTACCGGTATCCGGAACGTATTCATTTACTGTTACCGGAACCTCCCCACTGGGTGGCGTACCTATTAAGTTGAAAGTAACTTCCGGTACAGCTTCCTTCTTCGATATTAAAAGGCAAGTTTCCTATCCACTTGTAAGCATTGTTAACTATCAGGATTCCAATATTTATAAATTGAATGCAGGCGATACTGTTGAATTGGTAGTTACAAGCCTGGTGTTAGGTGAGCGGGTAGATGGAATTCTATTCGGCTACAAACTATAGCGGCAGGTAAACCACCCGTTTGGTTTCAAAAAATTCTTCGCTAAAGAAATCCTGCAGGTTCGTTACAGAATATGGTCTTTTCAATTCATTCATTTCCTCATCCAAATCCCCGCCCTTTAAATAAAGGATTCCATTATCCAGCGAGTGGGTTGATACAGGTTTGCTCTTGGTATGAACCCAGCCGTAAAATTCCTTCATGCGCGTAACCGCACGGCTTACAATAAAATCATACTTCCCTTTTATTTGCTCTGCGCGGATTTGTTCGGCTTTTACATTTTTCAATCCCAATGCAGATGAAACTTCTTTTACAACGGTAATTTTTTTCCCAATCGAATCCACCAAATGGAACTGTGTTTCCGGGTAAAGGATTGCCAGCGGAACACCCGGAAATCCACCGCCTGTACCTACATCTAAAATTTCAGCGCCCGCATTGAAGGAAATCAGCTTAGCAATGCCCAGCGAATGTAGGATGTGGTTGGTATAAATGTTATCAATATCCTTACGGGAAATAACATTGATCTTTTCATTCCACTCTTTATATAAAGTCCCCACCAAAGAAAATTGATCTTTTTGTTTCGGGGTAAGATTGGGGAAATAGTTAAAAATAACTGACGCGTCTTGCAAGGGTTTGAATTTTAGTGCTTCAAAAATACTGGAAAGAAGTCACGCTATTTTGATCCAAAATCAATTATCTTTCGCTCGATGACAATGAAAAGTATAAAACCAATAAAAGTTGTAGGGTCGCTGATTCAGGCCCTGGCAATTCTATTGATTCTTTTCTATACCCCGCCCACCTATTCTTATTCGAAAAATAATTCCACAAAGGATGCGGTTCTCTTGTGCCTGGCACCCTTACCTGTGGTGGCAAGTCGCGAGACTAATACGAGTTTACCTTTCTCCTTTTCGCCCATTCAAGTTAATTTTTTGCTGGAAAAGAATTGGAGGCTAACTGCCCTTCTTCATACTTCGGAATTATTAACCCGCTCGGCCTTAGCAGTGCCCCCGGCACTCTATAATATTTACTATCGAATACCGCGCATTCACGCGCCTTAAATCCAATTCTTCGACTCCCGCCAACCCGGGCAATTTCCTAACTCAATTTTTAACACGTACGCGGTTTTATGAACCAGCATGCGGTAAATAATATATTATATGAAAAAACTTATGGAAGATATCAAGAGACTTTGGTTTGTTATCTTGATGGGCGTGCTTTTAATCGCGTTATTTATTATCTTGAAAATGTCTTAGAATGAGATGAAAAAGGAGGTTGTTTCAAAAGCCTTGTTGCAGCCTCTTTTTATGAAAACATTATTAAATTAGTCCTCGTGACCTTAACAGCGGAAAACATATTACTACTGGGGTCGATCATGCTCTTTGCGAGTATTATCGCCAGCAAAACTTCATTTAAGTTCGGGGTACCTACCCTTATACTCTTTTTGATCGTAGGTATGCTGGCCGGGTCGGAAGGTCCGGGAAAAATCTATTTTAACGATCCTAAAATAGCCCAGTTTATGGGCGTAGCGGCCCTTACATTCATCCTGTTTTCTGGCGGCTTGGATACCAAGTGGGAAAGCATTAAACCCGTATTGAAAAACGGATTGGCACTCTCTACCATGGGAGTACTGATTACCGCAGTAACTGTTGGGCTTTTTACCTCCTATGTATTGGGATTTACCATTATAGAAGGTATGCTGTTAGGTGCCATTGTTTCATCAACCGATGCAGCCGCGGTATTTTCCATTTTACGAACCCGCAACGTTGGCCTTAAAGGCAACTTAAGGCCCCTGCTGGAATTTGAAAGCGGAAGTAACGACCCAATGGCTTACTTTCTTACCATTGGTTTTATCGAACTGGTTTTAAATCCGGAAGCATCCATTGTTTTGCTTATCCCCAAGTTTTTAAAAGGAATGGTGTTGGGTGCGGTGTTCGGTTATGGCTTTGGCAAACTAATGGCGTATGTAATTAACCGTATAAACCTGGATGTAGCCGGCCTTTACCCGGTTTTGCTGGTCTCGCTTATGTTCTTCTCATTTTCTTTTACAGATGCGATTGGCGGAAACGGCTTTCTGGCTGTTTATGTTGCCGGCATTATGTTAGGCAACAGCAACATTATTCATAAAAAGAGTTTAATAAAGTTCTTTGATGGTATTGCCTGGCTTATGCAGATTGTAATGTTCTTAACGCTGGGGCTACTCGTCTTTCCTTCCAACATTGCCCCTATTGTAGGCGAGGGTATTTTAATTTCAACATTCCTGATTGTAATTGCCAGGCCATTGGCGGTTTTCCTGATGTTGATCCGGTCTAAAGACCTAAACTTCAGGAAAAAACTATTCATATCGTGGGTAGGGTTGCGCGGTGCAGCCCCCATCGTATTTGCCACTTACCCGCTTATTGCCGGGGTTCATTATGCCGATACCATTTTCAATCTCGTATTCTTTATCTCCGTTACCTCTGTTGTCTTGCAAGGTTCAACGCTTTCGCTAATGGCGAAATGGTTGCATGTGGGAGTCCCCGAAAAAGTCAAACGGAAATTTCCGCTTGACCTGGAGCTGAAAGATGGTTCGAAGTCGGAACTGATTGAACTGGACGTACCCGAAGATTCTGAGTCTATCGGGAAACAGATTGTGCAACTAAAACTCCCCAAGTCATCTTTAATTGTATTGATACACCGGCAGGATAAGTATGTTACGCCAAGCGGGGAAACAGAGATTCAGGCCAATGATCACTTACTGATTCTGGCCGACAACAAAGAAATACGACCAAAAATTTACAGCGCCCTCAACATTAATTTGGAATGAAAGCGTTTCCATTAGTTTGGATTAATGGCAATCGGGATATTTCTTACCAAACTTTAGCTCTATTGCTGCTGTTGCATCTGCATGTATGCCATATAAGAATTGCGCGGCACGCCTTCGGTAGCCACTGATCCGCTTACAAAAGTGGGTGTTGGATTTTTCGCAAGATGCGCTTCACTAAATGCTTTCGATCCGAACTCTACCGTTACTTCCAGTTTATGTTCCACAGCACCTTTATACGTTCCTTTCACGGGCGTGCAGTCTGTAAAATTTCTTCCCATCGCCAACCGGATGTGGCGTTCACCTGCCAGGCATTTGTTGGTGGGATCAATCCCCACCCAGCCGGTGTCGGGTAGCCAGGCTTCTGCCCACGCATGAGTGGCGCCTTCGCCTCGCCATTCATCGCTGCCCGGACAAATATACCCGCTGATGTAACGTGCCGGCACACCCAGCAAGCGAAGCATGTATAATAGTAAATGCGCAAAATCCTGGCACACACCAGCGCGTAATTTCCAGATTTCCTCTACGCTTGTTTCTATACTGGTTACACCTTTTTTATATGTAAAATTTTCGTAGATGTATTTAGACAAATCCATGATCGTATCCAATGGATGCTGTACTTTCTCAAGTATTTCGTGGATGGCCTTTTGCACCTCCACCTGGCACCTGGCTTTCTCTGCCTCTAAGTAATCATGATAAATTAGTTGATTCTCTACGCTATTAATTTTCTTCCAAACATCGGTTGGAGAATCGCGTTGAGCTGAAACTTTGGGTCCAAGCATTTCCACCGCCATAATGTTTTCGATGATCAGTTCGGAATGCGGAGGTAGCACCGTGAAGAACCCGGTCGTATTTCCAAAGTAATCTTTGAAGGTAGAAATTGCGGGGCTCCCCGAAATGTGAATGCGATGATCATTCACCCGTTGTATGTCATCATGCATGGGATACAATTTAACCTGGTTGGCTGAATCAATGATCAACCCAGAGTAGATGTAGTGGGTGCGATGACGGATATGAAACAAGGGCATGTTTACGTGTTAAGAATACCCAAAATATAAGTTGGCCAATTTTTGACTTATTCCTTTTACTTCTGTACGGGTTTCCAAAATCCAACCCGTCACCTCTTCCATTCCCTCATTGTGCTTTGAGGCATAGCGAAGGTTGCTAATGGCCCGTCCCAATAAAAACTCTAACTCCTTAAAATGCTCGGGCAATGAAATATCTTCCAATCGTTTGAAGTAGCGCTCTACTTGCAACAGGCTATAAAGTACTGAATGAGGAAACTGGAGATCTAAAAAAATC
>CAZNRJ010000149.1:0-8505 GCA_964574945.1 uncultured Ohtaekwangia sp.
CCGATATGCAAGGCGGTATGGGCGCAGTACGCATGCCCGATGGAAGCCTTAACCGGGTAACGGGAGCTTCAGGAAATGATATATTCCGGGGCCATCGATTACCGAAAGAATTGGCAGGACAATATTTTTATGGCGAACCAGTGGCCCGCATCGTGCGGCAAATCAATGCCGAAGTGAAGGGAGGGCTTACTACACTTCATAATGTTTATCAGGATCAGAAGTCAGAATTTATTCGCTCCACTGATCCGTTGTTCAGGCCTGTAGATATGGCCACCGCACCTGATGGCACCATGTATATCGTGGATATGTATCATGGAATTATTCAGGAAGGTGAGTGGACTCCGGTGGGCTCTTACATACGCGCGAAAATTGAACAGTATCAGCTCGACAAAGTTGTGAGCCTGGGAAGAATCTGGAGGTTATCATACAAGGGCATTGAGCGCGACAAAACAAAACCACGCATGTATGAGCAAACTTCTGCCGGGTTGCTTGCACACCTGGAACACCCCAACGGTTGGTGGCGCGACATGGCACAACAAATTTTAGTGCAACGAAATGATAAATCCGTTGCACCTGCATTGGTGAACATGGTTCGTTCCAATGAGAATATCCTTGCCCGGTTCCACGCGCTCTGGGTGCTTGAAGGGATTGGTTCATTGGAACCTTCCTTAGTTAAAGAATTGATGAAAGACCCTAACCCGCGCATGCGGATGATGGCGCTATGGGTAAGTGAATCACTGTACAAAGCCGGAGATCAATCATTTGCCAAAAATTATCTGGAGATGATGAACGACACGGACACACACGTGAAGATGCGCGCGATGATGACGGGAAGATTGCTAAAAATAACCGGCATGAACGAGATGGTAAAAAAAGTAATTGCGGCAGATACAACGGCAGGCGTGCAACTGGTAGGCAAGCAGGTGCTGGAACCACGGGTTGTCAATTCTTTTTTTGGAAGAACCGCTCCCAATTTAAGTGAAGATGAAAAAGTATTGGTAGAGGCAGGATCAAAAATATTCAGCAGCCTTTGTGCTACCTGTCATGGCCCATTGGGTAATGGAACACCGGCCGGCCCTGGAAAACTTTTAGCGCCCTCCCTTGTTGGATCTTCGCGGGTACAATCGCACCCCGATTACGTGATCAAAACACTTCTTCGCGGACTGACCGGGGAAATTCAAAAAGAGTCTTACGCTGGAATCGTGATGACACCGATGAGCAGCAACACCGATGAATGGATTGCTTCGGTGGCTTCATTTATCAGGATCAATTTTGAAAACGAATCATCACCTGTTACTCCTGCCGATGTTGCCCGCATTCGCAAAGAAACGGTTACTCAAACAACACCTTATACTTTTGATGCACTCTGGGCATCGGTTCCGAAAGTACTTGTGCCAACACCCGGTTGGAAGATGAGCGCAAGTCATACCGCTGAAACCCGTAAGGGAAGCACGGCATCAGCACAAGGAGCTTTTACTTTTGAAGGTTGGACTACAGGCATTACACAGCAAGCAGGCATGTGGTTTCAGGTTGAACTTCCTTCAGCCGCTACATTAACTGAGCTGCAATTCAAGGCACCACCCATTAGCCGCGGTTGGCAAAAAGGATCCCCGCCACCCATTCATACGTATCCAAAAGAGTATGATGTGGATGTGTCTTTGGATGGCAAGAAATGGACAAACGTTATTTCGAAAGGGGAAGGCACAGGATCATCGATGGTTATTCGCTTCGATCCGGTGAAGGCTAAATTTTTAAGGATAACATTAACGAAATCAGAAACGGTGGTTCATGGTGAGCGGAGAGGAAAGCCATTCGATTTTGAAGTAGCGTGGACGATGCGGGAGTTTAAAATTTATGGGCTATAACAAAACGAGGGCTAATTTTTTGTTAGCCCTCATTGAATTTTAGGAATGATTCCCTAATTAATTTTCTTAAGTCCCTTTGCCTTATCCTTCTCTTCTTTGGTTTGCTTACCGGATTTTTCCTTCTCCTTTAATTCTTTTTCTTTTTCCTGCTTCTCTTTATCCTTTTTGAAAAACGAATCGTTCTCGTCATCGTTGTCCCAATCGAAACGGTCTTCATCCGTATCTATATCAATGTCGATGTCCATATCCATGTCATCGTTATTAAAATCAAAGTCGAAATCAAATGGCTCAACATTCACGTCAAAGCGAGGGATATTGATCATGATCGGCTCAATATTGATATCGAGGTTCTTCAGGTTGATTTCAATAGGCTCAATGTGAATTTCTAATCTTTCCATGGCGTGCTCTACCGATTTCATGGCATCCCTGATGGCCGATTCGATCGATGCCTCCAAGGCAACTTCGTCAATGTTTACATCAAAGCTTAGATTCCGAAACTGGTTGCCACCGGCAATTTTCTTCAGTCCGGCTGATTTGGGATCTGTACTGCTTTCGCCTTTTTTGGTTGTTACTTGTGAGAAACCCGGTATGGCAACCAAGCCAATAAACAGGCAAGCGAGAAGTTTTTTCATATCTGTAGCGTTTTGGGTACTCATAGAGTACTGAATCTGAATGAAAAGGTTACCGCCACATTAAACAAATTTTCCCGCAAGGGAATTTTAAAAATGGAAAAGGCTATTTCCAAAAGAATTTTGAACAATCTTTGGCTGCCAAAACCATTGAGTTCCTTATATTTTGATTTCAAGTGAATAAAAGTGGATTTGCAGGTCTCAATTTTACCATAGTATCTATAATCCTAAAAAATGAAAAGCCCCTCACTCATCATCATTGCATTGTTTGCCTTGGCCTGCTGGCAAACCAATAAGGCAAATGCACAGCCAAATCTTGATTCGTTCAAAGAACGGTTTGCAAAAGCTGAAAACGAAAACCTGGTTAAACGCTATCAGGGTATTGTTACTTCCAAAGGAATAGAGAAGGGGTTATACAAAATTCAAAAAACGGGTGTATCCACAGCGCCTGTTAAAAATGCATGCGAAACATTTTTAAAATCCCTCACGAAAGAACAACTGGCAAAAACACAGTATGACATTCAAGATAAAGAATGGCAAAAGTGGTCGAATGTCGATAACGGTTTGTACAAACGTCAGGGAGTTAGTCTAAAAGAAATGACGAAGGAACAAAGAATATTAGCGTTTAATCTTATGCAAGCAGCGCTAAGTGCCAAAGGGCTACAGTTGAGTAAAGACATTATGAAGACTGACCAAACCTTGCGGGAATTAAATGACGATAATCCTATTTATGATGAAGACCTTTATTTTTTCACCATCATGGGAAAGCCATCCATGACCGAACCGTGGGGTTGGCAAATAGACGGGCATCATTTAGTAATTAACTATTTTATTTTAGGCGATCAGGTTGTAATGACTCCTGTTTTTATGGGCGGAGAACCCATTGTAACAACTACCGGAAAATATACTGGAAACGTAATTTTTCAAGACGAGCAAAATGATGGGTTAAAGTTTATGCAATCCCTTTCTGCTGAACAACAAACTCAAGCCACGCTGTCGCCAGACAAAGCACTAAATAATATTCAAGCCGAAGCGTTTTCCGATAGCAAAACAATAGACTATCAGGGATTGATAGCAACCAGGCTGACGGAAGAACAAAAAGAGAAATTATTAGAACTAACCAATCAATACATTTCCAACCTGGAAGATGGTCACGCCAAGGTTACGATGGCCGATATTAAAAAACATCTTGACAGCACGTGGTTTTCGTGGATTGGCAAAACCGATGACGATGCCGTGTTCTATTACCGGATTTATAGTCCCGTGATATTAATTGAGTTCGATCATCAGGGAGCGATTGGATTACGAGACCAAAGCAATGGGGCAACACGAAATCACATACATACCATTGTCAGAACGCCTAACGGAAACGATTATGGGAAAGATTTATTAGGGCAACATTTGAAAGAACATCATAAAAAGAATTAAGGTAGGATGCTGGGTGTAATACTGTGTGGCGGCAATAGTTACAGAATGGGTAATGATAAGGGCTTGTTGCTTTCCAATGAAAAAACGTGGGCTCAATCAGCACAAGAAAAATTAGCGCTTCTCCCCTTGCCAACGGTGGTGTCAATAAACCCAAAGCAAGAATCTGAGTATAAATCGATTTTTTCAGCAGAGCAATTAGTAACAGATGATCAACTTTCTTTGGCAGGTCCTCTTTTGGGTGTGTTGAGTGTTCACAAGCGGTTTGCCACCGAAGACCTGATGATACTTGCGTGCGACCTGCCGCTTATTAATCAGGAAGTTTTGGAAACCCTTCGGGAAGCATATAAAAACAACGGTGATTACGAAGCTTACGTTTACAAATTTAATAATCAAACAGAACCGCTTTGTGGAATCTATACACATAAGGGCCTTGCTAAAATACTGGCAGCATATACAAGCCAGAATATAGAGAGGTACAGTATGGTGTATAACCTCGGCCGGTTGCAAACCCTGTATATCCCGGCACAGGAAACCTGGAAGCCTTATTTTAAAAATTTCAATTCACCAACGGATCTTTAAAGTCATTTCGCCAAGCCAAATTCTTTCATGGCGCTTGCAAAATTTCTATTCTCATGACCGGGCCGGCTTAATTTAATCAGCGCAAAACGTTGCAAGTCGCTCAATGATTTCCATTGATTGATAGAGATAGTCCAATCAAACTCTTTCAGTTTAGTAAGCAGCGATTCATGGATTTCTGTAAGGTGTGCCCAGGCCGGATTTTGTTCAATCGGCATATCCGTTGCGGTCTCGCCTGTTCTGTCCAACACCATCAACTCAACAAGTTTTCTATAACTGAGCAGTTGCGCTTGCGAAGTTGCTTCATATTTCGCCAACCGGTTTCGCTCGGCTGCTGTAAAACTATTCCATTGCGAAAGTTTTAGTTTAATGCCGCACTTATCCAATTTAAACCGAACCATCATGGGGATGCACCGGATATCATCCTTCATAAAAACCTCCTCGAACCGAAATAACTCTGTGGCTGAAGTAGCCTGTTGGAGAAGCGATTTTGTTTTGTACGAAACCTGAAGCTGATCTACGGCCGCGATGGCTTTTGGTGTCATCTTCTTAATTGTTTTCTGAATGATGTCAATTACTTTTCCTGTCTCATGCCTGGCCGCAAATTCTTCCAGATAATGCTCTATGAAAACTAAGCAGACAACGTCCTCCAACAATTGTGTTTGGGCATTCGTAGCAAGCTCCTTCTTTAGCACTAAAGTCTTTACGTGTTCAATCGTTTCTGCTTCGTATCCGCATTCGGCCAAAATTCGTTCTGCAATTTTTGCGTGGTGTAACTTTTCGGCATTGCGCCATTGCAGGTATCCTTTTTTGTCCATGGGATAATTGCTCCTTGAAATCTCCCACCTGCCAATATGCTGACAACGGGCAGCAAGTCTTACTGCTTCGGAAGCATTCGGTTCAAAATGCGTCAACCGCTCCGTCATCCGTTGGGCATAAAGTATTTCCTTCGGGAATTTTTTACCCTCACATTCTTCGTGATGAGGATCGTTCCCATTGTAGGAATCAAATGCAGCAATCGCCTGTTCGAATTTGTCTGCAGAATTATTCATGAGTTTAATCTATTAGTTCTACTTCCGTGCGAAGGTCATAATAATTATAGAGAGGCAAGGTATACTATGGCCGAAATACCTGCCGCCCCATTCTATCCCTCATTGTTTTACAAATATTTATCAAAAATTAATACGTAAAATTACGTATTAATTAGTTTTTTATACGTATTATTACTTAAAACAACGGAATTACTTACTTAAATCGTTTGCAATGAAACGGATCATCGTAGTAGGAAATGGAATGGTGGGTTACAAGTTCTGTGAGAAGCTTCGGGCCGCCTCTGAGTCGGTGGAGATAATTGTTTATGGAGAAGAACCCCGACCGGCCTATGACCGGGTACATTTAAGTAGCTATTTTTCGGGTGCAAGCGCTGACGATTTGTTGATGGCACCTGCCACCTGGTATGTTGAAAATAATATTCAACTGTTTACGGGTGAGTTGGTGACCGAAATAGATCGGTCCAACAAAAAAATCAAAACGCATTCGGGTAAACAAGATCATTACGACTACCTCGTGCTGGCAACCGGTTCAGGTGCATTTGTTCCCAGACTGGAAGGTGTGGAACGACATGGCGTGTTTGTATACCGAACCATTGAAGACCTCAATCAAATAATTGAGTACGCCCGCCTGACGGACGGGCAGGGTAAAAAAGTAAAGAAAGCTGCTGTGTTGGGTGGCGGCTTATTAGGGTTGGAAGCTGCAAAGGCATTGCTCGATCTTAAATTGGAAACGCATGTAGTTGAATTTGCAACGCGCCTCATGCCCCGCCAAATTGATGAAGCAGGTTCAACCGTGCTGGCAGCTAAGCTTTCACAACTTGGCATTACAATTCATACCAACAAGAGCACAAAAAAAATTGCCGGCAATGGCAAATTAGAAGGGCTTGAGTTTGCGGATGGTTCTTCCCTTTCCATAGAAATGTTAGTGATCTCCGCAGGCATTCGCCCACGCGATGAGGCGGCCAAGGCATGCGGCATTGCCGTTCATGCCCGTGGTGGCGTGTTGGTAGATGACTACTTAAAAACAAATGATGAACACATTTTTGCTATCGGAGAAGTAGCCGTACATAAAGATATGGTGTATGGTTTAGTTGCGCCCGGCTACGAAATGGCCGACATCGTTGTAAAACAATTGGTGGGCAACTCGTCAAAGCAATTTAAAGGCTTTGATATGTCAACCAAATTGAAATTGATTGGCGTAGATGTTGCAAGTTTTGGCGATCCGTTCGGAGAAATTGGCGGAAGTGTTCCCATCGCATTCCAGGATAAGCGCAATGGAGTTTATAAACGCATCAATATTTCGGAAGACGGAAAATATTTGTTGGGAGGAATTTTAATTGGCGATGCAAGCCAATACAATCTTTTCCATCAGATGGTAGTAAACAAAATGCCGCTACCCGCGCAACCGGAAACTTTAATTATCGGTACACCCGGAAAACAAGAGGAAGGTGCAGGACTTAAATGCTTGCCCGACAGCGCTCAGATTTGTTCCTGCGAAAACGTAACGAAAGGAGATTTGATAACACAGATCAAAGACAACGGTGTTACCGCGCTTGACGGGATAAAGAAAAATACCAAAGCCTGCACGGGGTGTGGCGGATGCACACCCATGGTGAATGATCTTCTAAAACTTACGTTGGAGTCGCTGGGCCACTCCGTAAAGAAAACATTATGCGAGCATTTCGATTATTCGCGACAGGAACTGTATGACCTCATTAAAGTAAAGGGTTTCAAAAGCTATGATGAACTTTTAGATGAACATGGAAAAGGGGATGGTTGTGAAATCTGTAAACCCGCGGTGGCTTCACTCCTTGCCAGTATTTGGAACGATGTAATTCTAAACCAGGATACTATTCAGGATACCAACGATCGTTTCCTTGCCAACATTCAGCGCGGTGGAACATACTCGGTAGTGCCGCGAATTGCGGGTGGAGAAATCACACCGGCAAAGTTAATGGCCATCGGAAGGATTGCAGGGAAATATAATCTGTACACAAAAATAACGGGCGGCCAGCGCATCGATATGTTTGGTGCACGCGTTGATCAGCTTCCTGAAATTTGGGAAGAATTAATTGCCGAAGGTTTTGAAAGCGGCCATGCGTATGGCAAAGCCTTGCGCACCGTAAAGAGTTGCGTAGGTACTACCTGGTGTCGCTTCGGAGTTCAGGATGCTGTGTCGTTTGCTATCCAAATTGAAGAGCGGTATAAAGGGTTACGTGCACCGCATAAATTAAAAGGTGCGGTATCGGGTTGCATTCGCGAGTGTGCAGAAGCGCAATCAAAAGATTTTGGAGTGATCGCCACCGAAAAAGGCTGGAATTTATATGTGTGTGGTAACGGAGGCTCGCGGCCACAACATGCAAAGCTGTTAACCACTGATGTGGATTCTGAAACGTGCATAAAATTGATCGATCGCTTTTTAATGTTCTACATAAAAACCGCTGATCCGCTTACACGCACGGCTACCTGGCTAAATAAAATGGAAGGCGGGCTTGAATACCTGCGTGATGTAGTGGTGAACGATTCACTTCAAATTGGTGAACAACTTGAACGGGAGATGAAAGAATTGATTGCACACTATCATTGCGAATGGAAAAAAGTAGTGGAAGACCCTGCGCTCCGTGCAAAGTTCAGGCATTTTATCAATGATGAAAGTGCTGACGAAACGCTTTCATTTGTTGACCTGCGCGGACAAAAGATGCCAATGGATTGGGACAAAAAATAAATCGATAAGAAAATAAAAGGCAATGATTATGAATGCGATTGCAAACAATGAAATAAAGGTTTGGTATAAGGCTGCGCGCGAAAAAGATTTTCCTCAAAACGGAGGCGCCTGCGTAAAGTATAAAAATATTCAAGTTGCAGTGTTCAACTTTTCGAGGCGCAACGAATGGTATGCGTGTCAAAATCTTTGTCCGCACAAAATGCAAATGGCGCTGTCACGCGGGATGATCG
>CAZNRJ010000150.1:0-5201 GCA_964574945.1 uncultured Ohtaekwangia sp.
TCACCTGTTGAGGTTTTAATGCGCTCATACTTGCAGGTCTCGGTGTCGTAATAATATTTTATACGTGCCATAAAGTAAAAATTAAATCATGCAGGCCTGAAGACTTTAATCACTTCATTTCTGCATTCTATATATGGACCATTTAACAGGTCGATACAATACGGGATAGCAGGGAACACGGCATCCAAACATTGACGGATCGCTTTTGGTTTGCCGGGTAAATTTACAATTAATGTTTCATTCCTGATGCCGGCCGTTTGCCGGGATAGAATTGCAGTTGAAACAAATCTGAGACTCTCTCTTCTCATTTGTTCGCCAAAACCAGGAAGCATCCTGGAGCAAACTGCTTCCGTAGCTTCGGGCGTTACATCGCGCAAAGCCGGCCCGGTGCCGCCACTGGTAATGATCAGGCAACATTTTTTGACATCTGCCATTTCAATCATGGCCTGTTCAATCAAGTCTTGCTCGTCAGGTATAATGGCATACTCTTGTTCCCAGTCGCCAATGATGTATTCGTTCAATGTGCTCACGATGGCTTTGCCGGGAAGGTCTTCATAAATTCCCTTGCTGGCCCTGTCCGATACATTTATAATACCGATTCGGACATCACGCCTACCTGCCCTGAGGAGAGGGGTGGCTTTCTCATTAGACTTATCTTTATCCGATAAATTTTTCATCAGGCTTTAAACTCTTTTGATTTAATCGGTGAACCAGTTGCCGTCAATTTCACTTTCAAATCTTTGGCCCGTCCCTTTTTAAAAACCTGGCGCCCTTTATTTATACCCTTGCGTAATTCCTTTTGTGATTCAACGGGCAACGATAAGATTTCGGCACACTCAGGCGAGCAACATCCTGAGTAAGCAGTTGCACATTCTTTACATTGAATGAATAACAAATGACAGCCGTCATTCTTGCAGTTGGTGTGTGTATCACAGGGCTTTCCGCATTGATGACATTCACTGATCACATCATCCGAAATACGCTCGCCCAGGCGTTCGTCAAACACGAAATTCTTACCAATGAATTTATTTTCAAGGTTCTGCTCTTTCACCTGGCGCGCGTATTCGATTATACCACCATCAAGCTGAAATACATTTTTAAATCCAACATGCTTAAACCAGGCGCTTGCCTTTTCGCAGCGAATGCCACCGGTGCAATACATGAGCACGTTCTTATCTTTTTGGCCGGCCAGAATTTCATTCACTACCGTTAACTCTTCGCGGAAGGTATCAACATCAGGACAAATCGCATTTTTGAAATGACCCACTTCACTTTCATAGTGATTGCGCATGTCTACAATAACGGTGTTAGGATTGTCCGCCAACTGGTTAAATTCCGTTGCGTTTACATGTACCCCGCTGTTTGTTACATCAAATGTGCTGTCATTTAACCCATCCGCAACAATCTTGTTCCGTACCAAAATCTTGAGCTTGAAAAATGATTTACCATTGTCATCAATCGCAGTGTTGAGGCGAATCCCGTTAAGGAAAGGAATGCTGAACAGCTCAGTTTTAAAATCAGTGAATTGTTCGGTGGGCACACTGATCTGTGCATTGATGCCTTCTTTGGCTATATAAATACGACCCCAAACTGCTAATTGATCAAGTAGCTTGTATAGATTATTTCTGAATGTTTCGGGATCTTCAATTTGGTGATATTTATAAAAGGACACGGTGGTTCGCGCCTGCACACTATTATGAAGCCGTTCTTTCAATTCTTTCCCGCTAATTCGGTTAAATAGAGCCATTTTTATTAAACAAACCTCGCAAAGGTAATGATAATTTCTGTTTTGAATAAATCTAACTGTTTCACCGACAGTTAGTTGGAGGAAGGTTGGAGTTGTCCTTTAAGGAGCTTGTTATAATCCTCGCAGGATAAGCTGCCTACTTTATTGCAATAGCCACAGGTTTTATAGTTGTTACCGAAATATCCTTTCTTGATAATAACGGTTGAGCCATGGCAAACCGGACATACTACTTTGCCTGCGGGGCCGCAATCAATATCAAAATCTTTGGAAAAGACTTGTGCTGCCTGCTGCGATTCAATCTCCCGCTCTTTTAGTAACTCAACCTCGGCTTTCGCTTTAATGTCTATGGCTTCTTGCGAAAACTGACCGTTGGTTCCTTTCAATTGAATGTATTTGTTAAGCCAGTCAACACTTTGCTTATACTTGGAAAGGTAATACGAATTCTTACCGAGGTAGAACGTGATGTCTGAGGGCACACTTCGAACGGTTTTCAAAATAGAAACGATTTTTTGATCGGCTTCTTCATAGCGTTCCAAATCAATGAGCTGTGCAACTGAATCAATTTGCCTGCTGACGGTGCGTTGTTTATCAGCCTGGCGCTGGATTTCCAATTGCCTTAGTTTTTCCTGTTCACTTACCTGCGCTTGCGCGGAAAATGAAAAGGCGAGGAGTAATATGATGTAATGACCTTTGCCCACAAAACAAAAATTAAATAAAATCTTCTTTAGAAAGCTGCAACCACTCTAAGGTGGCGTTGCAAAAAATATCTTCTTTAACAGATTCGGAAAAATCGGCATCCTCAATGAATTTACCAATCTCTAAATCACCAAGCGGGAAAGGATAATCTGAACCCAGCACAATTCGTTTACTGCCCTGCATCTTAATCACGTACTCTAACATGAGTGCATCGTGTGTAACACAGTCAACCCAAAACTGGCCGATGTAGTTGCGTGGGTTTACGTTGTTATCAATCGCCACCAAATCGGGGCGACAATTAAATCCATGTTCAATGCGGCCAATGGTTGGTAAAAAAGAACCTCCTGCGTGTGCAAACATAACCCGAAGTTTGGGCAGTCTTTCAAAAACCCCGCCAAAAATCATCGAGCACATGGCGCGCGAAGTTTCGGCAGGCATGCCCACCAGCCAGGGCAGCCAATAGCGTTGCATGTGTTTTTCTCCCATCATGTTCCAGGGGTGAATCATGATTGCCAACCCTAATTTTTCACATGCTTGAAAAATAGGGAAGAAGCGATCTTCGTTCAGGTTCTCATCATTGATATTGGAACCAATCTGCACGCCCTTTAAGCCGATTTTTTTTATTCGCTCCAGTTCTTTTACAGCAAGCTCAGTGTCCTGCATGGGGATGGTGCCAAGGCCAATATACTTTTTGGGATGTTTGATGATCAGCTTACCAAGATGGTCATTCAAAAATTTTGATAAGTCGAGGCAATCCAGCGGCTTGGCCCAATACGAAAACATAACAGGAATTGTGCATACGACTTGAACGTGCGTGTTGAACTGCTTGTATTCTTCAATGCGCAGCTCGGGGTTCCAGCAGTTCTCCTGTATCTCGCGGAAGAACTGGTTGCCGCGCATCATTTTGGCAAAACCTTTTTTGTGGTGCTGTAAATAGATGAAATCGCCATAGCCGAACTTTTCTGTCCAGTTAGGAATCTTTTTGGGAAGAATGTGCGTATGCGAATCTATTTTGAGCATTTATGGCCTGACTAATCCGGTAAAGGTAGAAATTTAAGATTAGTTTTTATGATGGTGATGCCCCTCATTATTTACTAAGGAAGTCCTATATAAAACACCCAAGGTCACTTTTTCTTTGCAGGAGTTCCGGCAAAGTATTATGAAACCGGTGAGCAAGGAATCTGCTTAGTAACGAACCTGCCTGACCGGTAGGCAGGCTATACAGAATTGGAGGATATAGATTTGACTAAGGTGTTGTAGTTTCGAGAAGGCGCAGAGTTCCCGAAACGGGTAACTCTGCGAGGAAATAAAGGTATGTTGTAGCCTGCTTCATTGAATGCGCGTGACATTCTGACTGCACAAGAATTAGCGAATGCTGATGGGTTACTGTCGTGATTTTGTTTGACTTTTCCACCAATGGTATCCCAAATGTTTTCATTCGCATCTGATGGATAATTATCCCACAACTCTTGAAAAGTTGGAATCCCTCCCTGCGTTTGTTGAATTTAAACAAACTAAGGATTTCTTGAACATGCTGGTGCCAGTTCATTCAATATGGTACTATCTAAAATTTGCAGTAGCTTCTCAACCTCTTTGTCGGACAATTTACGCCTGCTGCTCTTTTTAATGTAATCAATAACATCCACTATCTCCAATCTAATACAACCTCCACTTGACGTCTTTGAGTCCAAACAATATTTAATATCATACGCTAACTTTTGACCATTTTCTTCATAATACAACGAAGCCCAATAACAAACCTCATCAACTCCTTTGACAGTGTCTTCTTTTTCCAAAGACCAACCACTAGATGAATCAATTCTAAAAGTCAATTTCTCTTCAAAAGAATCTTTTTTGACATCAAAATAGTATTCCTTAATAGCTGGATATGAATAACTCATTACAATCCCGAGATACAATAAGTAACCTAGAAACATTACCAAAAATGCTACCAGTACGATTTTACCTATTTTCATGGACGTCCTGATTTAACTGAACCAATTAACCCAAAAGAAATCATAACATCGAGGGCTATATCCCTTGTTCGTGGCGAAATAGCATTACCCGTAACCGGATCAATATCATCCCTAAAATATCCAAAGAAAGCTTTAGAAGCTTCATTAGCTAATATTTGATCTGCAAATGCAACATTGGTATTAAACAAGGCACCAGTTAGTCCATCAGCATGAAGTAAAACGTAGTAATGATCATGACGCTGTGCTGCAGCATCAACCATATCTTTTGGTTCTTTTTTCCTCGCAGAGTTACTCGTTTCGAGAACTCTGCGCGAATGAGATGAGTGAATCAACTTCTGCGCGACAGAATAAACCAACTTCATTTAAGAGATTTTAATTTGAAACAAAAATACTAACTTTAAGTTATGAGTGTGCGCTTGAGCTACCCCGAATCAAATCGACTTCATCAAGTCAAAAAATTTCTTTTGAAAATCAAACCCCAGATGTTTGTTATAACTAGTGTCGATATAATCCATCGGCATTCCTTTTTTCATGTCACTATTATAAAAATTATCGATAAGAAGAAGACCTTGACGTTTATCTTCTCCAGACCAATCTTTTTCAATTATCTCTCTTACCTTTATATATGTTGTGGGTAGATTTTTCACAATAATAAAATCCCCTTTCTCAGGGAATTTGCAATTTGATAAATCTACCTTATGACTAAATAAAACATCTCCGAGCTCTACCTCGGAAAAATCAACGTTCTTCATCAAGTTTGGATATTCTTCCGGGTTTACTCT
>CAZNRJ010000150.1:5211-8452 GCA_964574945.1 uncultured Ohtaekwangia sp.
TTACTCTGTTAAATAGCCCCATCAAAGATTTAGAGGCGTATTTAGAATAACCATTTATCCAACCTGATTCAAATTTTCCTATGAACTTGCAGTTACTAAATCTACTTCCATCGAAATTAACCTCATGAAGTTTGCAATTAACAAATTTGCAGTTTTCGATTTCAGGGAATGAGAATAAGCACTCGGATAGGTTGGACTCAATAAACTCTACTTGCTTGAATACTCCCGCGTTCGCTCCTACATTGTTTATATATGAATAGGATAGATTAGCCTTTTTAAAAACACACATCAAAAAATCAGTCGCATACGTTCTTATCTCTCGTGCTTTTGTCTCCTGAAACAGGCAATTATTCACACTACATCTTTCCCACCGGGAATAACTTATATCTGCATACGAAAAATCAACTGACTCAATCTTGGCTCTTTTCAGCTTAAGCGTACCAAATTTTTGTGTAACACCATGCCCGCTTGATTCGATCCGTTTTTCATTTTCAAGTGCGGACAGTTGCGCACCGCGCAAGTCCCAACGGCCAGAGTATTTTTCAAGGCTAACAACTGATGAAAAAGGTTTCCCTTTGGTAAGGCATTCTATCACTTGCTTTAGTCTTGCCTGGCCATCCTCTGTCTTCCACCTTTTAATCAATTCCTGTTTTGTCATTTAGGCAATTTTAGTATAACAATTGTATTCCTCCTTCTCCATACTTGGCAACGTGGCTTTGCCAACTTCCGGCCGTGGTCACATCCCACCAGGTACCATTCAGCAATCCTTTGCCTATCATATCAGCACCCCGGTTCGTTGGATTGATTTGAAGTAGTCCCATTTTTTGCGCTGGACCAAGTATCAAATTATTATTTGCCCGACTCTAAAAGCTCTGTCAATTCCTTTGCCCCGCATCATAGCACTAACTTTAGGATTTGCAAGAGCCGCGAACTCTTTACCTTTAAATAAAGGATTCTTTACTGCTTGGTTGGTTACATATTTACCCGCCCCGTTTTTTAGTTATTCTCTTTTTTCAACCTCCTCGCCCTATTGATTTTCAATTACTTAAATCCTCATCATACTTTCTGTAACACTACCGCTTGTCTTACATCTTTTCTGCCTCACGTAAATATTCAATAAACACAGAGTTACTTTTCAACTCTTGTCTCTTTCCAAGAATATCAAAAATAATTTCTTTATAAAAACTTTTAACTCCTTTTTGAAACTCTCCAAAATTCATTTCCAAACTCTCATTGGAAAACGATGACATCATCTTAATTCTATCTCCATTCCTACTGAAAATTATTGTTGCATCAGATTCAGTGAATTCAAATTCTTCTTCACCAATTACTTTAGAAGTTAGATTATTGCAAATAGCGAGTAAACTTAATGCAAAGTCTAAAAGTGGAATCCAGTCCCAATCAAATATTATTGAATGATTATCTTCTTTAAGAATCAGACTTCCCAAGAAAAGGTTATACCTAAATGCTGCAGTGTCAGCGTTAACTGCATCTGAAGAGTTGCTTCCAGAAAAATTATACTTTATTTCAAACATATAAGATAGTTTTTAGAATGGGAAAGCTGTTATAACATTGCCATTAGGTCCAAGAACAACTCTTAAGCTTGAAGCAGGTGCTCCCCCTGAAGTGGTTCCTATAATTCTTCCAAAATTGTATTCAGCAATTGTACCTGCCCTGCCATATGTATTAGGCCTAAATAATCCTTGGGTAGTTGCAGTCTCAATCATTTCTTTTAAACCGCGTGCTGTAGTTTCTTGTGCAAATTTCCCCGCTCCCTTTGCTCCAGAGGTAAACCAGTGCCTTGCAACAATGTGTTCTAAACCTTGTTGTGTTAATTTGCCTGGCGCTGCACTAAGTAGCTTGGTTCCTGTCTTAACGGCATTTCTTACAATTAGATTTGCTCCTATTCTTCCGACCGCTGTTACCGCAGCCTTCACGAGGAAAGCATCACTCACAGCCAAGGCAGAAGTAATACCCGCCCCGTTTTTAGTTATCCTTCTTTTTCAAATTCCTCTCCCTATTGATTTTCAATTACTTAAATCCTCATCATACTTTCTGTAACACTACCACGTTAACACTTGAATATTTTTTTTGAATACTACACCAGTCACGTTATTTTTTTCTAATTCGATTTTTAATCTTTCTGAAACGAAAATGCCCCCAAGTCTTGTGTGGAAAAAATCTAATGAAGTATCAAAACCCTTTGACAAAGCCAAAGTTTTTACCTTAGTAATTCCATTATATTTTTTCATTTCATTTTCATCGGAAAACGAATGTTCTAATCGAGGATTATTACCAAAAGCACCAGAGATAAAAATTGTTCTTTCAAAATCAATGACATTCCAATCTTGCAAAACTGTGTAAAACAATCGATAAGAATTATTTACATTTTCAGAGCTGAAATCGGAAATAACTGTACTATAATCTTTAAAGCGCTGAATATTGAATAACTTGAATGCCTCAAGCACATTGAGATGAATTAAAAATAGGCAATGCTTGAGATTTGGGGAAAAACTCATAAAACTTGTTTCTTTCGCTGACTTCAGTTTTTTGAAATAGAGTTGAAATTCAATCTCTGGATATTTTTGTTCAGCAATAAACTCATTACTAATAAAGATTGAATTCAACCGTGCCAATACTTTGGGATCATAACGTTTTTCATCCAATTCTACTTGATAAACCCCATTTTTCACACCGATGACTTTCGGATTCCATTCTAATTCTATGTTATAATACATTTCTAAAATTTAAAATATTGATTTAATGTTCCGCCTGATCGATGGGCGTCTCCTTTCCCCGCAGAGTTACTCGTTTCGAGAACTCTGCGCGAATGAGAAAAGTAAAATCAAATACCCACATCACTCAACAATCACTTTCTTCAAATAATACACATCCTGATCCAGTATTGGTAATGAGGCGCTTGAAATTGTAACGGGGGTTTTGCTAATCAAAATTTTCTGTTTGCCTGCGCTGGTTAACACTTCAATCGGAATTTCATAATCGAGATTCAATAGTTGTACTCTGTATGTATCATCACCTGTTTGTTTTAATGAAATCTCCAGTTTACTGGTGGTACGCAGGTACAGATCGAAAACGGGTTTTAAACTTTTGCCATAAGCAGTACTGAATAATTTTTCTACATCGTTGGTGGTTACGGTGTTTTCATACACATACTGCGGATCGGTGGCCAATCGCTTCAGGGTAGGGAAGAAGATTTCATCGCCCATGATGTACCTTAATG
>CAZNRJ010000151.1:0-224 GCA_964574945.1 uncultured Ohtaekwangia sp.
CATAGGAGCAGACCAGCATAGTGCGAGGCAAATGCCCAGTCCGAGAATGAACTGAATCTTCCGGGTAGCTACAATCAATCGTGGTTCAGGCGTTTTTTAGTGCTTGCTTTACCAGGTTTTCTAAACTAATGGTATTTCCTGACAACTTCAGGACGGAATCAACGCTTTTTTCGGCAGCTGATTTCGTAATACCGAGCGTCATCAGGGCTGTTAACGCCTCGTGG
>CAZNRJ010000151.1:234-4498 GCA_964574945.1 uncultured Ohtaekwangia sp.
GGTTTTCCCGGGCCCTCTTCTATGGGGTCTTTTCTCAATTTATCCTTCAATTCGAGGATCACCCGTTGAGCAGTTTTCCCGCCAATTCCCTTCACGGCCTGCAGCGCTGCGGCATCCTCGCGCACAATGGCCGAACGAAGCTCATTAGGGGGCAGATAAGAAAGCACCACCAACGCAGTATTAGGACCTACACCATTTACGGAAATCAAGTGCTGAAACATTTGTTTTTCGGTTTCATTTACAAATCCATATAAAATCTGGGCATCCTCGCGCACATGCATGTAGGTCACAAGTTTCAAATCCTCGCGATCTTTAATTTCAGAAAACGTGTTGAGCGAAATGCTCACCTGGTAGCCAATTCCGTTCACATCGAGTATTATAAATGTAGGCTCTTTATGAACGAGCTTGCCTTTAAGATATGCAATCATAAAAGGTTAAAAAATGAATGCAGTTTACGAGGATTTGGGCAGGGAAACAAGGGGATCATTCAATTCAACCCTGGGCCGTTTTTTTAGTTGTCATGTTCCGTAAAAACTTTAAAAGATCGAAGTACCTTTGCGTTATGTTTCGATTCTCCTCCGCAAAAAACCTGGCCATTGATCTGGGAAACAATAACACATTATTGACCGATCAGTCTGCCCTTTTATTTTCGCAACCATCTTATATGGTAGTTAACGAACTTAACAACAAAGTTGAAGCCGTGGGCGATCAGGCGTATAGCATGCTGGAAAAAATGCATTCCAATCTAAAGCCGATCAAACCTTTGAAGGGTGGCGTAATTTCTGATGGCGAATCAGCTAAGAAAATGCTCAAGGAAATGGTTAGCAAAATCCAGAGGCCATCATTATTTCCCTCTGGCTTTAATTATTTAATCTCAGGGGTGCCTTATGATACAACTCCTGTTGAGAAGCGTGCTTTGCGCGATGCATTAGATCAATTTTCCGCACGAAATACCTACCTGGTTCACGAACCTTTGGCGGCAGCATTAGGGCTTGGATTAAACATCCAGGAACCGGAAGGAAAATTAGTGGTGGATATCGGTGGCGGAATTACCGAAGTAGTAATAATTTCCTTATCGGGAATTGCAGCTTTCCAATCAACCCGCATTGCAGGTGATATGATGGATGAAGAAATTCAAGATTACTTTAGAAGGACATACAATTTTTCGATTGGACTTAAAACGGCTGAACAAGTGAAGAAAGAAATTGGGTGTGTTTTCTCTTCTGTTGCCAACAAGGAAGAAGTTTTTATCGCAAAAGGGAAAGACCTGATGGAAGGGATTCCGGTAAGCCGGAAAGTGAGTCAACCTGAATTAGCGAGTGTGTTAGAAAAACCTTTTCAAAAAATTGAAGAGTGTATCCGTCAATCATTGGAAACTTGTCCGCCCGAATTAGCTTCAGATATTTATCGCTCAGGAATTTATGTAACGGGTGGCAATGCCAGGCTAAAAGGAATTCAGGAACGGCTTAGCAAAACATTTCAGTTGCCTGTCCACATCGATCCGCAACCGCTGCTTTCCGTTAGTAAAGGAATCTCCCAGATTTTAGGCGCACCGCAAAAACATAAGTCGGTTCTGATCTGATCTGCTAAGTCCTTAACCTAATTTTGGTTTCAATAACTGAGTATCTGTTTTTCAAATGTGTACTCAGTGCGTGGGTGCGCATTTGATTAGGGCTTTGACCCGCTCAATAATCCCGACCCGTCTGCCCTTAAACTTCATCTAATACTCTTTTGGCTCTTGCTTTACATGCCGGATTCGTAAAATTCTGATCTCTGTTATTGTATGTTTATAAGCTATCCGGTATGAATGCTTTTCAAAAGCCCGGTAGTTACCGGGGTTGTCTTTTTTGAATTTATCAGGAGGATATCTTTCCGGATTAGGAATAAGGTCTTTAATTGAAGTCAATATTGTTTCTTCCACGCGTTCAGCCTGAACCTGGGAATCTTCACTAATCCTTTTAAGGGCCTGCGCCAGAAATTTCGAAGGCCTTTTGTTCCAGACGATTACTCTCTCCATGAACGGATTTCTTTCAGGGCATCTTCGTGGGTTAAAAACTCGCCACGATCCATTTCCGTTTCGGCTTCATCTAATTCCCGGTTATATTGTTCAATACTTATACGGCCTTCATTCTTTAAACCGTAATGGAGCATAGCTTTAATTGCTTTCAGTAATGAAATATCTTCCACTTGCTGAAGCTCCTTGATCAGTAAAGACCGTTCAGTGTTAATGTCCATAACTTCACTGTTTGTGTTTTCAAAGGTAACCATTTTCCGGCCTGTTTTCAATCCTGTATAACCCGACACATCCTACCCTACTCCCCCCCAAAAAAAGGACAGCTTTTCTTGCAGCTTTAGTAGTACGACTGGTATTTTGGTAGATACAAAACAATAAGTCAATTCAGATTTGATCCACTAAGTTCTTAACAGAATTATCAAACGTCTGAAATCATCCACAATCATTTGAGCGGTCGCCCCCTCTCCTGGAGAAAGGGCTAGGAGAGAGAGATGAACTACAAGTGACCGTCCATTTCGTGCAATTGAGCATCCACCACAGCAATGGCTGCCATGTTTACAATATCGCGGATGGAGCTTCCTAACTGAAGTACATGTACAGGTTTTTTCATTCCCAGCAAAATGGGCCCTATCGCCTCGGCTCCGCCAATTTCAATCAACAACTTATAGGCAATATTGCCCGCGCTAAGGTTTGGAAAAATTAAGGTATTAGCGCCTTCTTTAGCCAGCGCGCTAAACGGATAAATCTCACGCTGAATGTCGGTATCGAAAGCAACGTTCGCCTGAATATCCCCATCCAGGATCAGGTCAGGAAATTTTGCTTTTGCAAGCTTTACGGCCTTCATTGTTTTTTCCGGAACCGGGCCTTTGCTGGAACCAAAGTTTGAATAGGACAATACCGCTACGCGGGGCTCCACATCAAAGAATTTTACACCGCGTGCGGCCAATCCGATTATCTCAACCAACTCATCCACATTTGGATCTACGTTCACGGTACAATCGGCAAAAAAGAACGTTCCTTTTTTATTCATGATAATGTACATGCCTGCTACGCGATTCACGCCTTCGGCCATACCAATTATTTGAAGAGAAGGTAAAATTGTTTTTGGATAATCTTTCGTGAGACCTGAAATTAATGCATCTGCTTCACCAAACTCAACCATCATTGCGCCAAACGCATTACGGTCGCGCATCTGGCGATGAGCATCTTTCATAGTAATGCCTTTGCGTGCACGCCTGGCATGATAAGCCTGTGCATACTTTTCAGAACGTTCCGGCTCTTCACGCGGATCAATAATTTTACAATTGCTAATCTCAAGGCCATGTTCCTGAATGAGGCGTTCAATGTCTTGCCGGTGGCCTAATAAAATCGGGTGTGCAATCTTTTCGTCCTGAAGAATTTGAGCAGCCTTTAAAATTTTTGGATGATCCGCTTCAGCAAATACAATATGCTTTGGTTTCTTTTTAGCCAAATCAATGATACGCGAAGTAAGTTTTGGATCGATCCCCACACGTTTCAATAGTTCCTGGTGATACGTTCCCCAATCTGTAATTGGCAAGCGTGCAATACCGGAATCCATGGCGGCCTTGGCAACCGCTGGCGATACGGTAGTAATGAGGCGGGGATCAAGTGGCTTTGGAATTAAATACTCTCGCCCAAAATGAATGCGATCAATACCATACGCCTGGAACACAATATCCGGAACAGGTTCTTTGGCAAGATCGGCCAGTGCATGCACGGCAGCGAGTTTCATCTCTTCATTTATTTCAGTAGCGCGTACATCCAACGCCCCCCTGAAAATGTAGGGAAAGCCAAGTACATTATTAACCTGGTTAGGATGGTCCGAACGACCCGTTCCCATAATTAAATCGGGCCGGGTTTTTTTGGCAAGGTCATAATCAATTTCTGGATTGGGATTGGCCAATGCAAAAACGATGGGATCTTTGGCCATCGACAAAACATCTTCCGGTTTTAAGATATCAGCAATCGAAAGACCAATAAACACATCGGCTCCTTTAAGCGCTTCCTGAAGGGTTGTTATCTTTCTATCGGTGGCAAATTCTTTTTTACTTGCATCAAGGCCTTCGCGCTTTGCAGTGATCACGCCTTTGCTATCGCACATGATCAGGTTTTCTTTCTTTAGCCCCAACGCAAGGTAGAGTTTGGTACAAGAAACCGCAGCGGCCCCTGCCCCATTTACTACCAATACAACATCTCCTATTTTCTTTCCGATAATTCCGAGTGCGTTAA
>CAZNRJ010000151.1:4508-5450 GCA_964574945.1 uncultured Ohtaekwangia sp.
ACGCAGCGCTTGAAATGATAGCCGTGCCATGCTGATCGTCATGCATGATCGGGATGTTCATCTTCTCCCGCAGCACGGTTTCTATCTTAAAGCACTCCGGTGCTTTGATGTCCTCCAGGTTAATTCCACCGAACGTTGGCTCTAATGATTTTACAATTTTTATAAACTCATCCGGATCTTCTTCATCAATTTCAATATCAAAACTATCAATGCCCGCATATTTTTTAAACAACACAGCCTTTCCTTCCATCACCGGCTTTGATGCTTCGGGGCCAATGTTACCCAACCCCAAAACAGCTGTACCATTTGTAATTACTGCAACTAAGTTTCCCTTTGATGTATATTTATATACGTCATCTTTATTCGCTGCAATTTCCTTACAAGGTTCAGCAACACCCGGAGAATACGCTAACGCCAGGTCAAGTTGTGTGCTAAGCATCTTGGTAGGCACTACTTCTAATTTTCCAGGCTGACCCTGGGTATGATAGTTAAGGGCGTCTTGTTTGCGGATTTTGATTGACATAGCTGTAGTTAGAAAGATATGAATAGGCAATTTACAATCTTAAGAAACAGGAATTACATATTCTTGTTAGAAATTATTGACCTGCCACTCTTAAACTGACAAATTACTCTTTAATCGGAGCAAGTTCACCGCTGGTCTTGAACGTATAGATAATTGTCTCTAATTCGCGGATGATCTCGCGTTGGTCTTTACCGGGGCTAAATGTAAAGCCTTCAATGTAATAGAGCATTCCCAGCGGTTCATCCACAAAGGCATAAGAAACAAACGGGCCGCCCATGGTTAAATTATTTGTGCGCCACAACCCACGCATTTCAACGGCAAATTTTCCATTTAATGTTGTTTCCTTTGTAATAACAGGCTTGTAAGGAATAGAGGTTTCCGTAAGAAGATAAGTTTCTATTCTTTCGGGATCTTCAAAA
>CAZNRJ010000151.1:5460-8441 GCA_964574945.1 uncultured Ohtaekwangia sp.
CAAAAATATTATAGCGACAAATTTTATCGCGCCACGCAATTAAACTATCAGGTTTAAATTGATCGGGTGAAGTATATCTTTTGCGTGTAATAAAAATGTCTTTATCATCATGGGGGTTGATCTGGCGCAACCAAAAGAAATTGGAATCATTGGCCACCAATTGATACCCGAACGGAACTTTTATTTCACAGTCAAATTTCTTTCTCAAAATATCAGTAACCCCTTTCAGTTGCTTTGACTTGAACAACGCTTCTGTGAGCCGCTCCCGTTCACGGACATCAAAATGATTTACAAGTTTTGCCCCATACGTCCTGATTTTTTTAACCAGGTCTTGCTGGGTATTTCCAAACAGGAAGAGTATCTCCTGATTTTTCGCAAACAGATCCTGTGAATTTTGACTGAATAAATTCGGATCGGCTTTAATTTTTTCAAGCGACTCAGGTGTGAACGTTCTTTTTATTTGGGCAGCACCTACTGATCGTTGGTCGAGTGTAACTGCATATATCAAATTTCTGCGCTGCTTTAACACATAGTTAAGTTTGCGCGGATCAATCCAACGCATGTGAAAAATGGATTCCTTCCTGGGAAGCCCTTGCATTTCCGCACTGAATAATGAATCCAATACCTTGCCCAACGGGCCTCTCCATTGCAATGAATCCATAATCAGGAAAATGTCACCTGTTCTGCCCGTTGCTTGTGGCAAGCTTTTCTTATCGGAACACGAAGCAGAAATTATGAGTATCGATATAAGAAGGACAGAAGTGTATTTCATGAGTAATGGTCGCTGATATAATTCCGGTTGATCTGAATAGTCACTGATAAACCGAACTAACCTACAATTAGTTTTTGACCGGGTTGCAAGGTATTGCTTTTCAGGTTATTGAGTGTCTTGATTTTTTCAATAGTCAATCCTGGAACTTTTTTTGAGATGTCCCACAACGTATCGCCCGGCTGAACAATATAGGTTTTTGTATCGGGGGATAAAAGGACAGGTTCATTTGCAACTGCTTTTGTCGAGGCTACGGCACCGCTTCTGTTTGTCCAAATGGTAAGTCGTTGTCCGGAACGAATGGTGTTGCCTGAAAGGTTATTCCAGTTCTTAATATCTTCAATACGCACTCCGTGCCTGATGGCAATTGAGCCCAGCACATCACCCGACACAACTTTATAGCTTACCATTTCACGACCGTAGGTGTTTGCCGATGGATTGGAAGCGAATTGCTCATTTTCTTTTCTTCCTACTTTGGATGCAGAGTCCAGGATGCCGGTGCGGTTTAAATCAAGGGCAAGTTTTGCATGAGCCGGGATTTTTATAACCGAAACCCTTCCGTTGGCCGGAAGTACATTTCTAATCACCGATGGATTAAGTTTTTGCAAATCTTCCAGGCACGTGCCCGTAAGTTTTGCCAAGGTTTCAAAATGCAGAAACTGGTTAACGGCAAGGGTATCATAAGGGGGCACTACTTCGCGGGCAGTTTCTACCAGGTTATGTTGCTCAGTATAATTCAATGCATAAATAATGGCGATGAATTGCGGTACATACGCACGCGTTTCCCTTGGAAGATGCGGGTACACTTCCCAGAAAGATTTTTTATATCCTGACCTGCGAACAGCTTTTCGAACCGTGCCCGGCCCTGAATTATACGCTGCCAATGCTAATTCCCAATTACCAAACATTCTGTGCAGTTGAGCTAAATACCTGCACGCGGCATCTGTTGATTTATCCGGATCCATGCGATCATCAACATACCAATCCGTTTTCAAATCAAAGTACCTTCCTGTGCCCGACATAAATTGCCATAACCCAACTGCGCGGGCCTTTGAAACCGCCCGTGGGTTTAAACCCGATTCAATAATCGATAAGTATTTCAGTTCATCCGGAAGATTGTATTGCTTTAAATATTCTTCAAACACAGGAAAGAAAATATCTTTTCTGCGCTGCACCATGCGCGTGTATTCGCGGTTGCGCACCGTGAAGTAATCAATAAAACCATGAACGGTATTATTATAGGTAAGCGGAATTTGTTGCTGAATGCAACTGAGCCGATCGGCCAATAATTCAGGAGTATCATTGCCGGGGATATATTCTAAGTTGGCAGGAAGTGAAACCAACTCTGAACTTGCCGAGTCCGCCAACATGAGTTCCTCTGTTGGTAAAGGAAGTGCAAGGGTATCCGGCAAAGGATCTTCTTGCGCCAATGCAAGCGTAGAAACAAGAAGGGAAAATATAACAACTCCACAATACTTCATTTTATTCTATTCTTTTAAAGAATTCCAGGCTATTCATTATGCTAAGTTCCGAATTACCTGCGAGAACTGAAAGAGTTTGGTCTCTTCAAAGTCATCGGCTGTTAATTGAAGCCCAATGGGCAATCCTTCGTTATCAACGCCACAAGGTACCGAAATAGCAGGAACACCCGCTACATTAGCCTGAACGGAAAATAAATCCGCCAGGTACATTTCTAATGGATTATTTGTGTGGGCTCCAAGTTTAAAGGCAGTAGTAGGTGTGGTGGGCGATAAAATAAAATCATAAGTGGAAAAAATTGCTTTTGTTTTTTCACGAATGAGCCTTCTCACTTTCTGTGCCTTGGTGTAGTACGCATCATAATAACTGGCGCTTAACACAAATGTTCCCAGCAAAATTCTTCGCTGCACTTCTTTACCAAAACCTTCGCTGCGTGTTTTTTTGTAAAGTGACTCAAGGTCAGTCACCTGTTTACTTCTATATCCATAACGCACTCCATCATACCGCGATAAGTTTGAACTTGCTTCGGCTGTAGCTAAAATATAATATGTAGGTAAGATGTATTCACTCAGCGGAAACTCAATCGGCTCAACTACATGACCCGCATTTTTGAGTTGCTTTATTTTTTCAAGGATGAGGTTTTTGATTTCAGGCTGCAACACTTCTGAATCAACTGTTTCCCTGATATAGGCTACTTTATATTTTTTGTTTGGATCTGCTTTGAGTTCAGAAG
>CAZNRJ010000152.1:0-8434 GCA_964574945.1 uncultured Ohtaekwangia sp.
CTCGCGCGGAGTGGCCACACCGGATGCCGAAGGTTTTTTGAAAAGCATGAAAGAGCACACCACAATTTTGCGCGAAGGCAACAAAATAATTTCGAAATGGAAAGAAGGTGATGAAGAGCTGAGCGAGAACGTTCAGGTATCCATGAACTGCTGGGGTTTTCAACCCGGTGCCTTTGACTTAACTGAAAAAATGTTTGTTGAGTTTGTAGCAAAAAACCGCAACAACCCAAGTGCCGAGTTTTACATTGCACTCATGGTAAGCGAACTTATCACCAAAGGTTTGGGTAAAGTCCATATTTTACCGGGCGGAAAGACCTGGTTTGGCGTAACCTATAAAGAAGACAAAGAAGAAGTTTCGCAAAAGATAAAAGACCTGGTTACGCAGGGCGTGTATCCTGATAAACTTTGGTGATCTTGAAAGTCATAGAAAAATAAATGATCCCAGCCTCTGTTCTTGATTCATTTGGGTTATCCCGCTCAGCACATTATGAGCCGATTGGCTCCGGGCACATTCACCAGACTTTTTTGATTACGGATGCAAAGAAGTTTGTATTGCAACGGATTAACAAAATTATCTTCACCGAACCGGAAGTAATTGCTACCAATAACCGCATTGCAGCACAGTATCTTTCAACGCATTGGCCAACCTATTTATTCCTAACAGCTTTGCCTGATAAAACGGGTAATGAGCTCGTGTATGATCGCGATGGCTTTCCGTGGCGATTGTATCCACTCATAGAAAATACAAGCACGATTGATTTTGTGACGACAGAAGCCGAGGCGCACGAAGCCGCCAAAGGATTTGCAACGCTAACCCGAAATCTTGACGGCATCAATTGTGAGTTATTTAAACCAACCCTTCATCGCTTTCACAATCTTGCCTGGCGCTATCAGCAATTTGAAACGGAGTTGGCTTCCGCTTCCGCAGATGTTAAAGCTTCCGCAAAAGAAGAAATTGAATCAGCTCAAAGCTTTCAATACTTAGTTGATGAATACAACGATCTGATTAAAAGTGGTTCGTTAAAAGAACGCATTACCCACAACGATACCAAGATCAACAATATCCTCTTCGATCAGGTAACTCAACAAGCTGTTTGTGTTATTGATCTGGACACCCTCATGCCGGGTTATTTTATCTATGACTTAGGAGACTTAGTTCGAACATGCGTAAGTCCGGTCAGTGAAGAGGAAGCAGATGTTTCAAAAATCGAATTCCGCAAAAATATTTATGATGCCTTACTTACCGGCTACTTATCGGAAATGAGACAACGTATGAGCGCTGCTGAAATAAACGCTGTACCCTTTGCGGGAAAAATGATGACGTACATCATGGCGCTCCGCTTTCTGGCCGATTATTTAAGGGGAAATACCTATTATCATATCACCCACCCGGAACAAAACAAAATACGCGCTCGCAACCAGCTTTACCTTTTAAATATTCTTACCCACTCGGTTTAAAATTTTTTTACATCTTGCAAACCAAGAACTATCTACTAAACTATATGAAGAGAACTATTATCCTTATTCATTTACTCCTTCTTTGTTCCATCGGTTTTGGACAACAAAACCCTGATGCAGTGAAATATGCCGCCACCATTACTCAAGCAGATTTAAAAGAAAATCTGACCATCATCGCTTCCGATGCCATGGAAGGCCGCGAAACCGGAAAGCGCGGGCAAAAAATGGCAGCCGCTTTTATTGCGGCATACTTTGAAGACCTTGGATTAAAAGGCCCGGTATCGGGAAGCTATTACCAACCTGTACCATTATTTAACACCTCCGCTCCGGTAGTAAGTATAAAAGCCGGAAAAACAGAGTTAACTGCGGACGATTTCATTTTTTTAGGTTCAGGTCAAACTGATGAAATCACTCTTCCAATAGTTTTTGCAGGAAAAGGTTCAGATACGGATATTGAAAAATTAGATGTGAACGGAAAAGCTGTACTCGTTTTTGTGGAAGCGGGTGCTATAATGAATAACTCGGTGTTCACAAAATTACGCGAGAAAGGTGCCAAACTTATTTTTGGAGCCGTGGAGAAAAAAGAAGACTATACCCGCATGTCAGGAATGGCAAGAAGATTTATGGGCGGGCGGCTTAGTTTGAAAAAACCTGAAGGTGGAAACATTTCAGGGTCTATTGTTGTGACTGGGGAAACTGCTGGGAAAATCTTTAACACAACGTATGATAAGTTGAATAAGGCCTCTACTGATAAAAAGGTTAGTAGAATAAAGCCTGCGTCTATTAGTTACTCTGTTGCTCAAACTGTTTCTGAAGTACGCTCCGAAAACATTCTTGGCTTTTTAGAAGGCACCGATAAGAAAGATGAAGTAATAGTAATTACTGCTCATTACGATCACATTGGCATTTCGCCTCTTGCCGAAGGTGACAAAATTAATAACGGTGCCGATGATGATGGCTCGGGAACGGTGGGCGTACTGGCCATTGCCAAAGCGTTTGTGCAAGCGAAGAAAGAAGGCAAAGGCCCGCGAAGAAGCATCTTGTTTATGACCGTTACCGGTGAAGAAAAAGGACTATTGGGTTCTGCGTATTATTCTGAAAATCCCATCTTTCCATTGGACAAAACAGTTGTTGATTTAAATATCGACATGATAGGCCGCAGGGATCCTGCCCATAAAGACAGCGCTCCGTACGTATATGTAATTGGTTCCGACAGGCTTTCCAGCGAGTTGCATACGTTAAGCGAAGCCACAAACAAAACCTATTCAAACTTAGCATTTGATTATTTATACAATGCAGAAGATCATCCAGACAGAATCTACCAACGCTCTGATCATTGGAACTTCGCTAAGAAAAATATTCCGATCATTTTCTATTTTGACGGCATTCATGAAGACTATCACCGCCCCAGCGATGAGGTGGATAAAATTGAATTTGATTTATTAGCACTGCGCACAAAGAACGTGTTTCATGTAGCCTGGGAAATTGCCAACCGCGAGAATAGGTTGGTGGTAGACAAAGGGGAGAAGAAATAAATAAAGCCCATCACTAAAAATATTAAAGAGCGGATGAAAGTCCGCTTTTTCATTTTATACGAAATTCTAAAATAGCGTACCTTTGAACATGTCAAAAAATTCACCTACAGATTATAAAGAGCGAATTGAGTTATTTTCCAAAGTTAATGAATTAGCAGTGTCGTTTAATAACGCAAATAAAGCCATACCCAAAATGACAGCGATTGATTTTAGAGATCAAGACATTTATAGTTTCTTTGAAAAATTAGAATCTGCCGGTGTAAAGTATCTTTTGGTAGGCGGATTTGCAATGGCCTTTCACGGATATATTCGTGCCACACACGATCTTGATTTATGGATAAAGGATGAAGCAGGAAACCTTGAAAGGTTGAAATTGGTTTTTCAACAAAGTGGCGTAGCCGGAATGGATAAAGTTAAATCGTTGCAATTGGTTGCCGGCTTCACAGAGTTTAAAGTAGGTGATTCAGGATTTGTGGTTGACCCCATGACTAACTTAAAATTTTTTACTGCTTATGATTTTGATCAATGCTTCGATCGCGCCAAGCCGGGTGAGTTTAAAGGGATCAAGTTCAAGGTAATCCATGCACTGGATTTACTTAAAGAGAAGCAGGCAACAAATCGGTCCAAGGATCAGACCGATATTGAACACTTAAAAAACCTTAAGAACAAAGGAGATTATTGATTTCGCCCTGTCCATCAAAAAGGGACATTCACATGCCGCTCGGTATGGTAGCTGGAGCGCACCAACGGCCCGGGACTCAACATATTTCAATCCGCGTTTAACCGGCAAACCCAACTTTGTCTTTCAATGAATGGTGTGTATATTTGACTATTGATAGTCAATAGTCAAATATACTATGAGTGTAAAATCATCAATTTTAGGGCTTTTTAAGGATGACAGTGAGCTAAGCGTAAAGGAAATAGTGGATCGCCTTCACGTATCGAAACAGATGGCTCACATTGCACTTAATCAACTGCTTTCTGAAAATGTCGTTGAAAAACTGGGACGCACACCTAAAACCATTTACAGGCTAATTGATCCTGCAAAAGGAACTATCTCAAAAGCAACTCCTGATGTCAGTGAAAGTGATACACAATTTCTCAAACAAAACTTTTTAGTTGTTACAGAAACAGGATCCTTATTGGAGGGTATAGAAGCATTTGATTTATGGTGCACAAAAAGAAAACTACCACTATTAAAAACGCTTGCTGAATATATTGAGACAAAGAAAAAGTATAGCAGTTATTACGATGACAATGGATTCATCAATGGCATGGAAAAAATTAAGAACACGAAGGGATATGATAAAATATGGTTGAATAATTTAATCTATCTTGATTTTTATGCCATAGAACATTTTGGAAAAACAAGACTTGGAACACTTCTACACTATGCCAAGCAAGGACAAAATAAATTTCTCATGTCTATTATGATTAATGAGGTGAAAGATCGAATTAAAGATTTTCTAAAAAATAGTAAAGCAGATGCTATTGGCTTTGTGCCCCCCACCATTCGCAGGGAAGTTCAGTTTATGAAATATCTAAAATCACATCTCCATATTCCACTGCCTGTTATTGACATTAAAAAATTGAGCGGCATAATCCCTGTCCCTCAAAAGTCTCTTTCAAAATTAGATGAACGGATTAAGAATGCTGATAGTACGTTTGCTATTGCTGACACCCGAAAGTTCAAACACATTGTTTTAATTGATGATGCTGTAGGATCAGGTTCTACACTGAATGAAATTGCAAAAAAAGTAAAAAATAAAATGGATAACCCAAACGTAACAGGGCTTGCCTTGGTTGGAAGCTTTAAAGGCTTTGATGTAATAACTGATGTTTAATCAGAAAGGAACATTTACATGCCGTTCGGCATGGTAGCTGGAACGTACCAAAGGCCCGGACTCTACATATTTCAATCCGCGTTTTAAGCCTTCTTCTTTATACATCGCGAACGTATCCGGGTGAATAAACTCTGCCACTTCCAAATGCATTTTGGTGGGTTGAAGGTATTGACCTAACGTAAGGATCATCAATCCATTTTCGGCCAGATCATCCATCGCCTTAAAAACTTCTTCGTGTGTTTCGCCAACGCCTAACATGATCCCGGATTTTGTTCTTTTTCCTGCTTCGCGTGTGCGTTTAATCTGTTCAAGGCTGCGCTCATACCTGGCCTGGGGCCGCACCATTCTATACAATCGTCCCACAGTTTCCATGTTGTGCGATACAACTTCTTGCCCGCCTTCAATCATGTGATATAAAGCCTCCCAATTTCCCTTTGTGTCAGGAATTAATGTTTCGATGGTTGTTTCAGGACTGAGCGCTTTTGTCTGAACCACAGTTTGATACCACACTTCTGCGCCCCGGTCTTTCAACTCATCGCGATTAACCGAAGTGATGACAGCATGTTTTACACCCATCAGTTTGATTGCCTCTGCCACACGCGCGGGTTCATCCGTATCATATTCCGGTGGCCTTCCCGTGGCAACGGCACAAAACGTGCAACTGCGGGTACACACATTTCCCAAAATCATAAATGTAGCCGTGCCTGCTCCCCAACATTCGCCCATGTTTGGACAATTGCCGCTTTCGCAAATCGTATGAAGTTTATGTTCGTCCACCAGCTTGCGCACCTTAGCATACTCGGGGCCAATAGGCAACTTTACGCGCAACCAATCGGGCTTGCGTTTTTTGGGTTCCGGGGCTGATATAACGGGTAACTCTATCATTCCTTAGTTGTTAGTCTTGAGTACTTAGTCCTGAGTATTTAGATGTGTCATGAGTGTGCTTTTGACTCAATACTAAGGACTATATACTAAGGACTTTACTTGCCAATAAGTTCCTTGTATTGATCTGCGCTAAGCAAATCCCCTACTTCGGTAGGATCAGAGATTTTTATTTTTACCATCCATCCATCCCCGTAAGGATCGCTGTTTACTTTTTCGGGGCCTGATTCAAGTCCTTTGTTGAATTCTGAAACGGTGCCACTGACAGGCATAAATAAATCAGAAACGGTTTTCACCGCCTCCACGGTACCAAATACATCATGTTGCTTGATGCTTTGACCAACTGACGAGATGTCAACATAGACAATATCGCCTAATTCGCCTTGAGCGAAATCCGTTATACCGATCGTTGCCTGATCGCCTTCAATTTTAATCCACTCGTGGTCTTTGGTGTACTTAAGTCCTGCAGGAATGCTCATAATAATCGCTTAATAAGTTGACCCAAAAATAAGGAAAGTAGATTGATGATAATAATTTAGTTTAATCTGCTTCCTAAGCTATCGGGAGATTGCAACCGGCAGCAAAGAACCGCCCTTGAATTCCGGATATTGCCTGCTTATTTTTCTAATTCTGAGCCAGGTTAAATAAAATCTTTACCCCGCCCCGGGTAGTTGACCTGCGGAACGAATTGGTTACCAATGGCTCATTTACACTCCGCTCCACATAGGCTTGCACGCGCAATTTCTGGTTTACGAGGTAACTTACATTAGGCCGTAATTGAAAATTGATGTTTCCGTTGGTGACGGTATTGACTTCTTCAATTTTTCGCTGGATGGTGCGGTTGTCGGTTACACTCATGTTCAATTGAAAGGTGATGTCGTTCTTTAGTGTAATCACACGTCCTTGACTCTTGAAAGGCATCTTCATATTGTTTTTTGTGAAGCCTAAATCGACTGACCAATCCCTGCTATTCAATTCTGTGATTTGCGAATTCGAAATATTTAATGCCAGGTCCCGTTTAGTTTTATATTCAAATCTGACATTGAGTTTCTTCCGGGTCCTGAAATTTATTCCCAACAAAGGAGCAAACTGTTCACTGATCATTACCTGGCTGATTACATACACCGGAATTAACTCACCATTTGAATTTGTCTTCGATGCAAACTGGCCATTGTTATAATCTTCAATGGGATTGTCGATCCCAACATCGTTATATTCAAGTGAATTGGAATAATTTACAACTGAGTATGATGAGTTGTATGCATGATTGATTGTAATAGATTGAAAAATATCTTTTAGCGCTTCAATTTTACCAAGTCCTGAATAATCCAATCGCCAGTTTGGAATCGGAATTTGAGGAAATGGGGAGAGGTTAACAGTCTCTGCCGCTTTACCGGTGTAGGCTGCAATGAATGCCGGTACCAAAACATCTTGTGATCTTGTTTCATAAGAATTTCCGGTAACTTGTGTAAACCGATCCTGCAGGATTTTAATGTTATCCTCAAACTGTTTAAATACTGTCGAGTTTAAGCTCTGATTATTTTCAAATGCCGTATTGATTGTAAGTGTTGATATTTTGTATGAACCCACCCGGCTTGGACTAAGCGATTCATAGAATGAACCCGTGGAATCAATCCGATAGATTTCCTGGAATGAGGTAGTAGATGTTTTCTTAATGTCTAACTGAATCTTGAGATCGTTGGAAGGTTCCAGCGAAGCCCGAAGTCCAAGATCTTTCATTTGATTTTGAGTATAAGGGGTAGTTAGTTTCTTACTGGTTGATAGCCATCCTTTTTCCCCGGCTTCCACTTGAAAATTAGATTTCTGCTGTCCTAACACAAAGCCCCAACCAGGTGCCCCCCACCCTTTCTCCAAACCAAATAAATAAGGTTCGGGCATAAAGCCCGGCAATATGGTTCCTTGCGTAACCGTATAGGTTCCGGTAATATTTCGCAGCGACATAATAAGGCGCAAAACACCCTTAATCAATTTCAAATCCGGTGGCCTGCGCACGGTATCCGGTTGGGTAGGTTTATTTTGGGCAGTCTGTGGGGTGGGCCGTTTAGGCGTATTGATATTTTTTAAATAACCAATCTTGTTATACAGTTTAACCATATCAATGCGCCCGGTAAGCCCCTGATCCTGCGTGTTCTGAATAATGTTCCCCAATTTCAAACTATCTACTTTTTCCAAAGGGCCTGCGCGCCAGTTGTAGCCCACGTTATAGCGATACTCGGCCCCCAGCCAATTTGTAAGTGGCAATTTTTCAAATGGCAAGGTGTAGTTGGCTGTAATGTTTTGATCGAAATTTTTAGTGCGCCCGAAATTCTTCAGGTTTTTAATAACAATGTCCAGCGAATCCTTATTATCCAAATCCCCGTTGGGTTCATCAATAATGGCATTGACCCGCGCAGAGTAATCCAGCGTTAACGATTTAGTTAAACTCCAGCGAACATTGTAAAACCGGTTGAAGACAAAAAACTTTTGAAAGTTGGGAATAGAACTTAACGCATCTGAGTTCGCATTGCGATAAATAATTTTACTAAAGGAACGATCCAGCTCACCCCGCACCGAAAGATTGGATGGCATGGGGTTAAAATTGAAATCTTTTATCAATTGCAAAAATGGAGAAGATAAAAACTTTGAGTTCTTAAAGGGTTCGAAGCCCTTAAACGTTGGGGCATACTGCCAAACCGCGGCCCCTTTATAATTGCG
>CAZNRJ010000153.1:0-8379 GCA_964574945.1 uncultured Ohtaekwangia sp.
TTTTGATGAAATAGAAGCCCACGGTTTCGAGATCAATAAAAATGAATACGATCCCCATCCATTGTTAACCATTTCAGAGTTGCCACCGGCTAATTCAAAAGAAGTTAAAACGTTGTTTGGCGAATTGAATGAAGAAGGTGTAGCCAGTGATGAAGCGGGTAAAATTGTTTTCGACCTTTCGTTTAAATACGGAAAGCATCGGTTTCGGGGCGATGCTTTTGGGCCTGTAAGTGTTACGGTTGAGAAAAAAGAAAATGATTACGTTTTCCATCGCATCAAAAGAAACACCGATACAGAAAAACAATATTCTCAAACGCTCATGAAGCTGGGCCTTCCTTTACGTGGCTTTCGCACTGCAATTGAAAAGGCCCAGGCTTTTTCGTGGTTAAATGAAAACAGGGTTAACCTGCTTAACCTCGGCTTTGAAGTGAGCCAGCCGGATAACAGGGATAAAAAATACTTTGTCGGGAAGGCGGTGATTGAATTAGAGGTAAAAGAAAATATTGACTGGTTTGATATCCATGCAAAAATCAGGTTTGGTGAATATGAAATCTCTTTTAAGGAATTGCGAAAGCTGATTCTTAAAAAGAAGGTTGAGTTCAAACTTCCAAATGGGGAGATTGCTATTATACCTGAAACCTGGTTAATTAAATACGGAGATCTTTTTGCCATGAGCGAGACGCATGGCAAAAATGAAAAACCCGTACTGAAGAAACATCACATAAACCTGCTGCGCGAATTAGAAGAAGGCAGCCTTGCCAAAGTGCACATGAGTGATCGGCTTCGCAACCTGCAATCATTTAGCGGGATAAGGGATTATGAGCTTCCTGAAAAGTTTGAAGGAACCCTTCGTCCTTATCAAAAAGCAGGATATAACTGGTTGCGTTTTTTGAATGAGTTTCACCTGGGCGGATGCCTGGCCGATGATATGGGACTTGGAAAAACCGTTCAAACATTAGCCCTGCTTCAATCGGAAAAGGAAAAAGGCGAAGCAGGCACTACCTTGTTGATTATGCCCACATCGCTCATTTATAATTGGGAAATGGAAGCCGCCAAGTTTACCCCGGACTTGAAAATATTAACCTACACAGGCACGCTTCGCAACAAGGACATCAGCCGGTTCAGTAACTACGATGTGGTGTTAACCTCGTATGGCATCACACGATTGGACGTTGAGTTATTTCAGAAATTTTATTTTAATTATATCATCCTGGACGAGTCGCAGGTTATCAAAAATCCAAATTCGAATATCGCGAAAGCGGTAAAGGAGCTGAAGTCGCGCTATAAACTTACCCTTACGGGAACACCTTTGGAGAACACCACCCTTGATCTTTGGTCGCAGATTACGTTCATCAATCCGGGCTTGCTGGGCGGGCAAACTTTCTTTAAGAATGAATATCAGATTCCGATAGAAAAGAGAAATGATGAAGCGAAAACTAAAAAGCTGAATGCGGTTATTAAACCTTTCCTTTTGCGAAGGTTGAAATCGCAGGTAGCAACCGATCTTCCTGAAAAGGTGGAGAATGTTCATTATACGAACATGACAGTTGAGCAGGAAAAGAAATACGATGAAGCGAAATCTTTTTATCGTCATAAGATCCTTGACCTGATCGATAAAGAAGGGATCAACAGTTCTCGCATGATGATTTTGGAAGGGCTCACCAAGTTGCGTCAGTTATCAAATCATCCACGGATGGTTGACCCTAATTATGAAGGTGATTCAGGCAAGCTGGAAGATGTTTCGTACATGCTGGAGAACGCCTTGCTGGAAGGGCATAAACTTTTGGTGTTTAGTCAGTTTGTAAAGCACCTTGATATTGTGCGCCACATGTTGAAGGAGAAAAAAATTCCTTTTGCTTATCTCGATGGCTCCAGCAACGACCGAAAAGAACAGGTAGATAAATTTAATAAGGAAGAGTCCATTAAGGTTTTCCTGATTTCGATAAAGGCTGGCGGGTTAGGATTAAATCTTACCGAAGCCGATTATGTTTTTATTCTTGATCCGTGGTGGAACCCGGCCGTGGAGGCTCAGGCAATGGACAGGGCGCATCGTATCGGGCAAAAGAAAAAAGTGTTTAGTTATAAGTTCATCACCCGCAACACGGTAGAAGAAAAGATACTCACCCTTCAAAAACATAAATTGAAATTATCAGAGAACTTAATTCAAAGTGAAGAGAATGTGATCAAGTCGCTTTCGCGGGAGGACATTGAAATGCTTTTGAATTAGTCGCGTGACTTCCATCGGTTGTGCGACCACAACCAACCGGCCGGATAGTGCTGAATAATTTTTTCTGCTGCTTTCGCATAATCATCAACAATTTGCTGACTGCCTTTTTCATAAGGCGGCATGGAAACAATAAATCCCTCGGCCTCGTAATAACCACGCTTTATTTTTCGGATGCCATAAAACAAGACAGGATATTGAGTCATGAAAGCAACCTGGCTAAGCCCAAAGAAAAAAGCTGTGCTTTGATTCAGGAATTGAGTCCAGTGTTTTTTGTCACTTGCGTGACCCGGAAACTGATCGGCCATAATAGCTATTCCACGTAAAATATTTTTTCTCTTGATCACCTCACGCCCTACCTGCGAACGCTCAATCGGAAATGCCCCAAAACGGGTTCGGCCTGCCAATGAAAATGCATCGAATGTTTTGCTGCTTTGTTTCTGATAAACGAAATCAACACCAAGCGGAAGATACAAACATCCGGAAGTCAGCAGCCACTCCCAATTAAACTGATGTGAAGTAAGGAGAAGAATGGATTGATTTCTGTCAGCGAATTGTTTAACAAGCTCCGGATTTTTAAAAACCATCCGCTTTTTTAATTCCCCTGCCGAAAGGGTCAATAGTTTTAGGGTTTCAACACCATAATCGCACAGGTTCTTATAAAATTGTTTTTCAATCTGCTTAAGCTCCTTATCCCCTTTTTCAGGAAATGAATGGATTAGATTCTTTCTTACTATTTTTTTGCGATAGCCCACTACCCGGTAACTGACAAGGAACAAAAAGTCCGAAAAGAGATAAAGTACCCAAAACGGGAGATAGGATAATAACCGGAGCAAAATCATGAATTCAAAAATAAAACAATGTTTTGATTACTTTTGCCACGCAACAAGATGAAAGATAAGGTAGTCATAATTACAGGAGGAACTTCGGGCATTGGGAAAGCATTGGCCGAAAAGTTTGGAACCGAAGGGGCAAAGGTTCTTATCACAGGACGCAACCAGGGCGATCTGGAGATAGTTGTAAGTGCACTACGACAGAAGAAAATTACTATCCACGGCTTTGTGGCCGATGTAGGCATTGAACAGGACAACAGAGCAATGGCTACGGAGGCCATCAGGGTGTATGGCACAATTGATATTTTAATCAACAATGCCGGCATTTCCATGCGGGCCCTGTTTTCGGAAGTTGATTTGGAAGTAGTAAGAAAAGTGATGGACACCAACTTCTTTGGTGTGTTGTATGCAACTAAATATTGCCTTCCGGAAATAATTAAAAATAAGGGATCGGTGGTTGGCATTTCTTCCGTAGCCGGTTTTCGGGGCTTGCCCGGCAGAACGGGTTACTCGGCTTCCAAGTTTGCACTGAACGGCTTTTTAGAAGTACTACGGAATGAATTAATAAAAACAGGCGTGCATGTTCTTACTGCTTGCCCGGGGTTTACAACTTCAAATATCCGTAAGCGTACTTTAATGAAAGATGGGAGTCCGCAGGGCGAATCGCCCCGGCAGGAAGAAAAGATGATGACAGCCGCTGAGTGTGCCCATCACATTTACCAGGCAGTAGTAAAACGCAAGCGCACGCTTGTCTTAACTTCGCAAGGAAAGATGGCAGTTTGGTTAAACAAATGGTGGCCGGCCCTGGCCGATCGTTTAGTTTACTTTGTAATGAGTAAAGAAGTGAACGCGCCTTTGGAATAGGATCAGGTTTTTGTGACAAATACCACCTTGGTATTGTCAGCCTTATTTATGTTTTTATAAAAATCAATCAATTCATTGTAAGACTCAGCAGGAAACTCACCCTTCTTCATTTTTACCCTGCGTATATAGAGTAAACTTCCCTGGTCAATTTTGAAACTGGCCTCATAATCGCCAAAGCGTGAACTGAATTTTATTGGCTCAGGAAGAAACTCCGGATAAATTTCTTCGGGAATTTGATACCGGATAGTATCCAGGTCAATGTAGGGTGTACGAAGCACCACCTTTGTTTTCCTGCTTTCAAGTTTTTCAGGAATATAGGTAGAGCGGTTCATGAGATTGGGAGTGATAAAAATTCTTTTCCCGCTTACGGAGGCAAATCGATTAAGGATAAGCTCAGTGTCTACTACGGCCGAAGGGATTTTTTCTTTATTATTTTTTACAGAGAACTTAACCAGGTCAAAGCTTGGTATTTGTGTATTCTGCTGTATCCACTTCTTTTGATTATCATACTGATCATCTAAAAGAAAATTTAATCCATCATTTTCATATTGAAGTCCTTTGTAGATTGTTCTTACCGTTGCTTTGGCATTGCCTGTTTTATCAATAATTACTTCGGCATATCGGGATTGAACATTTTGCTCAGCAGGGTATGCGGGAGTTCTAACAAGAACCCCTCCTTCTTCGGTCACCATCATGGCATACCGATCACCGGTAAAGCTTCCCATCCAATTAAACGGATTTGTTTGGCTTGTGCATTCCAGCCATAAGGTATCGGCTTCATTGGGCACGGCTACAATCACATGGTTTCCCTGGTGGCTTGGAAAATCTTTATCTATCTCTGCTTCTCCCCGGCCAGCCATAATGGTAGTGTAGTAACCAGTAACCCCCACTTCGCCCAGAAGTGAAACCATGTAATTAGAAAGGGCTTTGCAATCTCCATAGCCCGTCAGATCTACTGTTTTTGCTTCAAAGGGCTGCAACCCGCCTATACCCAATTGGATGCTTACATACCGGGTTTTGTTTTGCAGATATTCATAGAGAATTTTTGTTTTCTCTTCACGCGTGTTTGCATTTTTTGTTAACTCCTTTGCCTTTTGTTTTGCCTGATCGGGTAAGTTGTTCCTGCCTTCATTTAGCTTTGCTTGCCATAAGCCGTAATCTTTCCAGGTATCCATCCTGCCTTCGTACCCTCCATATTCAAATGAAACAGGTGCCGCTTTTATGTTTGGGATAATTTGTTCCTGATCGGGGGATAATCTTTCAAACTTAGCCGGCCTTACATTTTCAAAGGCCCAAACAAGCTGTTCTTTTCCATCCTTTGCTTTCTCTATTGCGGGTTCTTTTATGTTCATCAGTTTGTACCGCGGTTTTAAATCCAAAGGATAACTTATAATGTAGGATGTCTTTTCAATAGAAATTTCATCATCGCTGTAAAGGAAAAAATCAGGGCCGGAGTACAGGTACTTGAATTGAATTTCGTATTCAAACTCTACCGTGTAAGGATAGACGGCTTGGGTTAGGTTTGCATATTTTAAGCGGTTGTCGCTAAACAGCGAAAATCCGTCAAAACTACTTTGATCTTTTATATCGCTTTGCTTTAGCTTTTTTATCTCTTTTCCCTGGGCATCATAAACCACTCCTTTCAAAGATTTGATCGATCGAAGTTTGTCATAGCCCACTACAATTTTAGCATGCCCGTTGGCCTTATCATTCAGAATAGTTATTGCTTGTTTAAAATGAACAGAGGCGCTGTTTTTTGATTGAATATCCCACCGTAATTCCTGCAACCGTACTACTGCGTACATTCCTTTTTTCATTTCTTCCGGGATTTGGCTTACAGGATATTGCAAGTCAGCTCCAAAAACTTTTGACGAAATGAGAATGATAACAAAGAGTAATTTTCTCATGCCTATTTCTTTTTTATTACAATTTGCTCGGCCTGCTTAGCCACTACCTGATTGTAAAACTCACGAAGGATGGGATAGTCTGCCTGTATGAACATGGGCTTGTTTATCGATAATGTGCTGGTGAGACTAATCATATTACCTAATAAAGTAGCGCTATAAACAAACCGTGCTGCATTGCCTGGCATTGTAAACATTTTTGTAGAGGGCAATTCGTCTATTTCGTAACCTTCGGGGATAACAATTTTGGCTAAATAAAGAGTTTCTTCACTTCTTCCAAAATCAACAGGATAAGATCGCTCTGCTACTTTGAATGGGTTTTCGGTTAGCTGAGAAACCAAATAAGGGTTGATATACATTTGGGATCCCGCCACAGACACATGGTCAGTCACTTCAAGTTCATATATCTCCTTTGTTTTTTCATGTAATTTATCCATGCCATCAAAGGCTTTACTCTGAACCTCCCAACTCTTACTATTGATCACATCCTTTATATATTTTTCCTCACCGTCTTTATGATATTTCTTTCGTGCATCCAGCGCATCATAACCGTCCTTATTAAATTCTAACTTGCCGTTAAGTTGACCATCCGCACTTAATTTTAAGTCGGCACTAATAATTGATTTTGCTTTCATTTTTGGATCGATCGTAATCCAGCCATGGTTAGTTTTGGAAATCACGAGGCCTTTTCCATTCAAACACCTTTCAGGAAGCATTCCCATAGGCAAGTATTTTTCGGTTGCATCAAGAAGGATGGTTCCATCTTCAATTCTGGCTTGAACGATCACGTAGTTAAACTGGCGTGTCATCGGATATGCCTCCCGAATGAACCCATGATCGCGGGTACTTAGCAGTACCATCTCAACGGGTATTCCGGCTTTATCAAGCATGGAAGCAAGTAAAACGTTAATGTCTCCGGATGTACCTTTTTTCTTCTCTAATGTTTTTTTGAGCGGATCGGGATAATAATCTTTTGTTCCATCCCACTCAATATTTTTAGAGACATATTGATAGATGGCCTGTGTTTTTTCCTTTTGCGTTGTTAGCCCAGCCGTTATTTGTGCAACATCGCTTTTTAAAAAACCTGACTTATCGATCACCTTTCCAAAGTCCTCATCTTCGAGTAAGATCTGATTTAGCTTTTGCCATGACCCCATTACTTCGCGGGTCATTGACCCCGGGATACTGATAGTTGATAAAGCAAAATTCATTTTTGAAATATAATCATCCTCACTTGTCATGTAAGGTTCTTCTTTGAAAGCCGGCACATTCTTCACTATCCAATGGTGTCCCTTTTCATTGAAATCTGCAGTGGTGTTATCTTTTATTTCATAGCTTGTTACAGGCACATACCCTTGCATATACTTTTCATAATAGAAGTATTCCGGAATGATTGCCCAATACTCGCTCAATCGCGTTGGAATATCCCTTTGAAATTGCCAGTTAGGGAAATTAGTGAAGTAATCGGAAGTTACTTTATAAGAGTATTCTATCACAGAGCCAACCTTTACGTCTGGCAGCGTAAACTTTTGCAGGTGGATGTAACGAGAGAAATTTTCTTTAAAGACCCCCTCTTTTGCCATCTTCGATTCTACCACTTTACCATTTTCTAAATTATAAGTTACAGCCTTGAGTCCGCCAACTGATTCTGAAGAAGAGCCCTGGCCATATAATGGAATAGAGGCATTGGCATATTCAAGGCCTTCTTTTTTTAATATTTTTATGCGCGTATGACGATCAAAATATAGCTTCGCACCACTGGCATTAACCCTGATATACGCCTGACCATAATCCACCAACACAACGGCCGCTGCCGATGAGTCTTTATCGTATGATTTCATGGTGAGATCTTCCATCGGAATATCACCAAACTTGATAGGTGATTTTTGAGCATGTAATACTCCAAAGCACAAGATTGAGCTCAAGAAGATGAGGAACTTCATAAAGATTCGGGTTAGGTAATTTTCGAAATATATATCATTTCCAAGCTATTTCTTAGATAGACTCTTAAGTTTACTTTTGTCACATGTAAGGTTTCTACTTAAAATTTGATTTTTTATTTAATCCGTGAATTGATTCATATCGCATTGGTTATTCTGAATCAACAAGCTTTCTTTACTTTGAATAAATACCGTGGCTAAATCCAAAACCCTTTTCTTCTGCCAAAGTTGTGGCTATGAATCTCCTAAGTGGATAGGGAAATGCCCTTCCTGCCTATCGTGGAATAGCTTTGTAGAAGAAGTTGTTTCAAAAAATGAAACCGATAAAAATGCCTGGCGGCAAGATTCCAAGAGCAAAGTCAGCAAACCGAAAACACTTAACGAAATTGAGTCTGCCGGTGAGATTCGCATCTCAACACCCGATCAGGAACTGAATAGAGTCCTTGGTGGCGGCATTGTGCCTGGCTCACTAATATTAATCGGAGGCGAACCCGGTATTGGCAAATCTACCCTGATGCTTCAGTTGGGCCTTGCGCTTCAAAAGGCGAAAGTGCTTTATGTTTCAGGTGAAGAAAGTGAACAGCAAATTAAAATGCGGGCCGAGCGGCTTTCCA
>CAZNRJ010000154.1:0-3411 GCA_964574945.1 uncultured Ohtaekwangia sp.
GATATTTTCACGCGCAACAATCTTTTGGCCAATGGCCGCCTGTATGGCAATCTCAAACATCTGGCGCGGGATCAACTCTTTCAGTTTCTCACAAAGTTTCCGTCCCCAATCCTGCGACTTGTAACGATGTACAATCGCACTAAGTGCATCTACCTTCTCACCATTCAACATCACATCTAACTTCACCATGTCCGATTCGCGCAAGCCGATCAAATGATAATCAAGGGAAGCGTAACCGCGCGAAATAGATTTCAATTTATCGAAGAAGTCAAAGACAATTTCCGATAGCGGCATTTCAAACGACATCTCTACCCGATCAGTAGTAAGATAATTCTGATTGATGATCAGGCCGCGCTTTTCAATGCACAAATTAATAATAGCGCCAATATAATCCGACTTAGTAATGATCTGCGCTTTTATATAAGGCTCTTCTATACTTTTCATCCTTGTGGGGTCAGGCATTTCGGAAGGTGCATTGATAAAAATTTCCTGCCCATTCGTTAAGTGCGCTTTGAATTGCACGGAAGGCACCGTGGTAATCACCGTCATGTTAAACTCACGTTCCAAACGTTCCTGGATAATCTCCATGTGCAACATTCCAAGAAACCCGCAACGAAAACCAAAACCCAACGCAGCCGAAGTTTCTAATTCCCAAACCAACGAAGCATCATTGAGCTGAAGTTTTTCCATCGATGATCGAAGTTCTTCAAACTCAGTTGTATCAACCGGGTAGATACCGGCAAACACCATAGGCTTCACTTTTTCAAAACCCTTTACCGACTCACCGGGATTAATGGCATTCGTAATCGTATCCCCTACGTGAACTTCGCTGGCTACTTTTATACCTGAGATCAGGTAGCCAACATTTCCGGCACTGATTTCATTTCGTGGATGTTTATCTAATTTCAACACGCCAATTTCATCAGCGCCATATTCCTGCCCGGTGCTGATAAACTTAACCTGCTCTCCTTTTTTCATGGTGCCATTGAATACCCGAAAGTAAATTTCAATTCCCCGAAAGGAGTTAAACACCGAATCAAAAATCATAGCTTGAAGCGGTGCTTTCGGGTCGCCTTTGGGTGCGCTCACACGATGCACGATAGCATGCAGAATCTCTTCAATTCCTTTTCCTTCTTTTGCGCTTGCCGAAAGAATATCCTCGCGCTTGCAGCCAATTAAATTGATAATCTCATCGGCCACCACTTCGGGGTTGGCATGCGGAAGGTCAATTTTATTCATGACCGGGATTATTTCCAAGTCATGCTCCAATGCTAAATAGAGGTTGGATATTGTTTGAGCCTGAATGCCCTGGCTGGCATCAACTATTAATAATGCGCCTTCGCATGCTGCAATGGCTCGTGAAACTTCGTACGAAAAATCTACGTGACCGGGGGTATCAATCAGGTTTAAGGTATATTCTTTGCCATCCAGTTTGTAATTCATTTGAATGGCGTGCGCCTTAATGGTTATGCCCTTCTCCTTCTCAAGATCCATGTTGTCCAGCACTTGATTTTCCATTTGGCGCTGGTTAAGCGTGCCTGTAAACTCGAGCATCCTGTCTGCCAGCGTGCTTTTGCCGTGGTCGATGTGTGCTATTATGCAAAAATTGCGGATGTTTTCCATTCCCGTCATTCAGGTCTTGATTTTAAGGCTGCAAATGTAGCAAGAAATAAGGGGTGGAAAAACGGGGATTTCCCGGTTGACCGAAGCTTGATATGAGGTTATCTTTATTCAAGTAAGTAATTTGAAATCTGATCGGCATCAGTTGATCCCGCAGTTTTAAAATTGCTCTACGTATTACCTGAAAGCAGACAGCACCTAAGAGATTTACAGCACATGGAACTACACCTAACTTTCTCCATTATTCGCGGCAGTTCACTGCCTACCAATTATCAATACGAGCTTTCTTCCTGGATTTATAAAGTGATTGAACAGACCGATGAAAGGTACAGCGATTTCCTGCACAACACAGGCTTTCAGCATGAAGGAAGACGTTTTAAAATGTTCAACTTCTCCCAGCTTGATTTGCGCCCCTATAAAATAGAGGGAAATCATATCTACCTGTTGGGAAAAGAAATTTCTCTTATCCTGCGCTTTGCTGTGGATACCAGCCTGGAGCATTTTATTAAAGGGTTGTTTATGCAGCAACGGTTTGGCCTGGGCGACAAACACCATACGGTGGATTTTGAAGTAACCAACGTAGAGACCATCGCTCCACCGGTATTTCACCCTGTCATGACCTACCAGTGCCTCTCCCCTGTTTGCATAAGCCGGATGCGCGATGACGGCACAGCCGAATACCTTTCACCAGAAGCTCCCGGCTATGGCCGGCTGCTGGTGCAAAACTTAGTACGCAAATCTGCTGCGCTGGTAAGTACTTCCGAACCGGCCACGCCAGCACTCCCGGAGTTCCGGTTCCAGCTGCTCAACATACCTCGTAAAAAGGGTGTGCATATAAAAGCCAACACAGCAGCCCACACGCAGGTGATAGGCTACCTGTTTCACTTTGAGCTTACCGTTCCGGTGGAACTGCACGAGCTTGGCTACGATGCAGGCTTTGGCGAGAAAAACAGCATGGGGTTTGGGTGTGTGGGGACATTTAAAAGCAACTGTTAATAAAACTCAACAAATGACAACTCTTCAAATAGATAAAACAGGGAATTTTTGGATTGACAATGGACTTGTCGGCCTTCATAAAATTCTTGAATCTTTAAAGAATAAGGAAGTTTTGAACGAAAATGGAGATCAAATTGATTTTGATGTTGCCCTGAAATCAAATTGTTTAGAAATAAAATTATCCAGTATTACAGACAAAGAAGATACTTCCATATTACATCCCGATTTAATTAACGTTTTGAATAAAGCTAAAAAAGAAGTGGTCAGTAATTATTTAATAGAAACCAAAAATTTCGGTTGGATATTTAAGGATGGGGATTTTGAAGCCTATAAACGAACAGATTTCCCCATGTTCATAAAACCTTTCTTTAAAGGAATGACAGGAAAACCCGAAGAAGGGACATTAATTGTTCCCTATAATTCAAAAGCAATAAAAGAATACTTACTTAATAGCAATCAGAATTTTGAAGAAAAAAAAGATGACTTCATTCTATTTACAACAGAAAATAAGAAAATAAGCATTCCCAAAACGAAAAAAAAGGATTTGGGAAGCGACAAAAAAATTAGTCAAGGAATTAATAGAGAAATGAATAAAACTGAATTTCTGAAATTTACTCATTTTATACAAAAAAATAGTGAAACGAAATTTACAGGGAAGGGATACTTTAATTCTCCCCCTAAATATAACGTAGGGAAAGACTTAAGCACAGATTTCAATAGACCAGGCCAAAATGTGTGCTTCTTCAGTGGCATAAAATCAAAAATGAATTATGATATTGGATTGGATTATCCCTT
>CAZNRJ010000154.1:3421-8378 GCA_964574945.1 uncultured Ohtaekwangia sp.
CCTTTCTAACAGGAGGTCAAGGTGAATTGAACTTTTCATCATACCTAAAAGAAAAACCAACAATTTCAGCAAGGTATGCTTTTGTAGCTCTATTCTCTTTTTATAAACTATATTATCAATATCAGAAAAATCTTCAAAACTACTTTGTGTTCTATGATAGCAACCTAAAAGAATTAAATAATTTTTACAACACTATACAGCCTTCAGTATCGCAACTTAAAAATGCTGACTACTGTAACTTCGAGACCTACATTATAGGTACAGAATATGAAAATGAAACACTCTTTGGTTTTATTGTCTCTGTATATAAACAAGCAAAGCAAAAGTTAGCAAAAGATGCTCGAAAAGAACTTTACACTAAGAGCATTTTTACTTTTACCAACGATGGTAATATTTTCAGAGATGTAAAGGAGTACACATCGTTAAGTCAGTTGTTTGATCTCTTCGATGCCTTTGACGAAACAGGGGATGAAAAATTTGGATTTGATTCATTTTTAAACCTTATCCGATTCTTCTACAAAACCATTCCCTCTAAGCCTAAACCGAAATATGATACCACTTGGAGAAACCGGCTTTGTGCAGACATGCTCAATTTTCGAAGCATCGCTAAAACAATCGAATGGTTTCTGAGTGAAGTAAGATTAAAAGAACCAACTCCGAGTGGAATAATTTATCTAGATAAAATTTTAGAAGTATATCATAGTAAAACCCAAAATAATATGGACAAAGACATGGTCAAAAAATGTAAATCAATTGGCTCAACAATTGGCATTTACAGTCAGAAAGAAGAAGACAAAGGCGTATTGTTTTCATTAAGAAATGCTAAAAACAGAATTGAATTTTTGAAATCTTTGAGTCTTATTCAATTCAAGATAGCTAGCAGTGAAAAAATTGAAGACCACTACAAATTAAAAATCTATGATGATTTTTTTGAAGGACTTCCCGACACTCCGCAATGGGAAGAATACAAAGCACTGGTAAGCATTTTTGCCATGAACAGCTTTCTATATAAACCCAATGCTACAAACTCGTAAGATTTCAACCTTAAACTTAACAACATGTCAGAACAAAAAATTAATTGCTTAAATGTGGCTTATATTTTCAAAACTTCGTTGGGAAGCATTAACGGTAGCTGGACAGAAGGAAATGTCAGCACTGTAAAAAAAATTACACTACCTAATGGCAGCCAGATTCCATATGTATCAGGTCAAAGTCTCAAGTACCAAATCAGGAGAGCGTGGATTGAAATGGGGTTAAGTGAGATGCTCTCTGAAGTTAAAGCCACAAATATTAAAAGTGGTGTTGACAGCACTTTGGGAGATCCTAATAAATATATTGACGATGATCTCTTAGGCTACATGATAACAGCAAAAAAAGGAGAAGGTGAAAACCGTAGAAGAACAGCCGTTGTGCGTACTTCTGCTGCTATTGGGATTTTCCCTTTCCGTAATGATAGAGACTTAGGTACTAAATCTAAAGAGCAAATAGGAGGTGATGTTTCTGCTGGTGGAAACATCTTTGAAACAGAAATCTATTACAATTATTTCAGAGTAAATTTTCTAATTGAGTTAGATCGGTTGGGAGGTTTTCAGGATTTTGAACTCCATAAAGATGCAAAAGGAAAGACCAAACCTTTAAGCCTTGATGAAAAGCGTAAACGTCTTAACTATTTACTTAATGCGCTATCCCACATTTGGGGTGGTGGAAAACAATCACGGCTTTTGACTGACATGTCTCCTAAGTTTTTGGCTATCACCTTTCAAAATTCCAAAGCACCTATCTTTTTGGAAACATTAACTGTTGACGAAAATGAAATGCTGAACACTCAAGCAGTAAATGAAGTACTCACAGGAAATCAAAACATTATTCAACATAAAATTATCGGACTTCAATCTGGTATTTTTAAGAATGATGTTTCTAAAGAAATCACAGGAACAATGGGTATTCAGCAAGCTTTCACAGCGGCTCTTGATAAGGTTAAAGAAATCAACTTTTAGTGATGCTATTTCTAAAAATTAAGGCATCAGGTTGTTTAAATTCATTTCGGCAACCTGATTTCCATACTTACCACAAAACACTTCCATTACCACCTAAGACTACTGTGGCGGGAATGATTGGCAGTGCGCTTGGAATCGGGCCAAAAACTATCAATGATGAGTGGCTAAAAACGGGGCGCTTTCAAATGGGGATTGTTGGCAAGGCAAATGGCAAAGCAAATGATCTGTGGCAAATAAGGAAATATGAAACCAAGCAGATTGCAGCTTATAATAAGGGCAATGCAGATACTCCTTATAAAACGGCAGTGATAGTTCGCGAATTACTTTACGGTTCAGAATTCATTATTTACCTCGCTTTTAAAGATGAAAACGACTTTAATTTAGTACACCAGAAACTACAAAACCCTTCCTGGGCTCTATCATTAGGCCGAGAGGATGAGCTTATAAGCATAAAAGGGATAACAAAAGTAGATTTAGAAGAAGAACCTGACACCACTTTTCAAAACACCGTACTGCCTTACGATGTAAATGAGAAAAAGTATAAAATTATTCTTGGGCAAGTTACGGGAAGGAATTTACTATCAGACGCACCTAAAACGGTAAAATTACCGGTCACATTCAGTCATAAAAAAGATAGCGAAGTCAGGGAAGCCGATGCTTTTCAAATGTTCACATTTGTTAGTGATTTGGCAATACAACCTACGGATACAATGGGCTATATTGACCATCAGGAAAAATGTTCTTTTCAAATTTTCTGAGACACAATGAAGTATGATAAAATTCTCGCAAAGAGTGACCCGGAAAAAACTTTAATAGAGCATACTCAGGATTGTTTCGATAAGCTACAGTTGGTCTTGGTTTGGCAGGAAAACCTCATTAATAAGATTTGCAAAAAGCACAATATAGATAAAGAGACAATAATCAGAAAACTATTTCTTACGGTAGCGTTTCATGACATTGGAAAAGCGAATGCACGATTCCAAGCCAAAATAAGAAAACAACCTTTTGACGGGTTAGAATCGCACCCACTGGCATCTGTCCCGTTTATTTATCATTATACGAAAACCGAACCTGCTTGGGTAGAGGATGACCATTACTTTTATCCTGAAACATTAGCGATAGTCAGTCACCATAACAAGCTATATAAAGAAGTATATGAAGGTCACAATAAGATGGCCGTAACTTATGCTAGTTCTGAATTTTTTGAATCGTTTTTTGAATTTATCAATCAACAGGCAATTCGGTTAAGCATACCACAATGGAAACATCTTGTATTCGATAAATCAATCCTTGCCAATACAATTCCGTACGAACTTTTCTATGACGAATCGTTCGATCAAATTCCCGATTTCAGAGATAAGCAAAAACTAAGAGATATTTTTCTCCTCTTTAAATCAATATTACACTATGCTGATTGGCTGGCTTCATCAGAATATCATAACTATCAGTATTCCACTATAGAGAGTTTAGAGAGCATTACGTTAAAAATGAAGCAGAAAGTCCCTGCCTTTTTGGATTGGCAGGATTTTCAAAAGAAATCGGCTGAAAGCAAACAACACATTTTTGTACAAATACCTACTGGCCAGGGAAAGACAGAGGCATCCTTGTTATGGGCAGTTAATCATAATGAAAACCAGAAAATTCTGTTTTTGTTGCCCACAATGGTTACTACTAATAAAATGTACGACCGGATAAAACATTTTTTTGAATTAGATTCCGTAGTAGGGCTTTCACACGGAACAGCTCAGTATATATTGAAAGAAAAGAACCAAGACATAGAACCAGAAGACTTACGGAAACATTATCTCTATAACCGCACGTTTTTTAAACCGGTAACCATAGCAACTATAGATCAGTTGATTTACAGCTTTTTCAACTGGGGTTATTGGGTCTTAACTGGATCCGCCAGCTATAATGCAAAAATCATTATTGACGAAGTACATATTTATGATGCTTATACATTTGGGTTGTTATTAAAAATAATGGAGTGTATAAAGCCTTATAACACTCAATTTGCCATCATGAGTGCTTCCTTACCTAATATCTTAAAAAACGAAATAGAAAAAATCATCCCAGACTATGAACTAATTAAAGATGAAAGCTTTAATGAAAAACAAAGACATATTATTCAGATTTATGATAGAATTATTGAAGAATTAGGAGAAAATATTAAAACAGATTACTTCTCTCACAAGAAAGTTCTAATTGTTTGCAACACCATTAAAAAAGCGAGAGAAATCTTTGACTTATTGGATACAATTCCTGCGGAGGATAAAATGTTATATCATTCCCAGTTTATCCTATTAGATAAAAAAAATAAAGAAAAAACATTAGATGAAATAAAAGCTATGAAGGGAGGCTTTATTGCTGTTTGCACTCAGATTGTTGAAGTGAGTTTGGATATTGACTTTGATGTGCTCTTTACTGAGAACGCTCCCATAGATGCAATTATACAACGTTTAGGCAGAGTAAATAGAAAAGGAGAAATTAATAAAAGACACCCCGAGATGGATTACGCAAAAGTCGTTATTACTCAGCCATCAGAAGCAAGCAGAAAATATGTTTACAAGGGATTAGAAAGAGTTCTTGATGAGGGGTTAGCTCTTTTAAAACAATACGAATTACAATTGCAAGGAAACTTAAAAGAAAAGCACTTTAAGGAAATTGTGGATAAAGTCTATACTTATGAAAATGTTGGTGAGCAATTCTTCAAAGAAATACACGATGCTAAAAATTTAATGGAAAAATTGTGGATGGATTTTGTGAAGGGCATATACACCTTAAAAGCAGATCAAAGACAAATGGAGCAGATCAGCTCAAGAAAAATCACCAACATCACCTTTGAATGCGTCCTTCAAAAACACAATATCGACCTGAATTTTGCTGAAATGTTAGAAAACAAATTTTACGATAAAGTGAGAGAGTATTCCGTAAAAATTCCGATCCATATTGTTAAAAAA
>CAZNRJ010000155.1:0-4369 GCA_964574945.1 uncultured Ohtaekwangia sp.
GATCGGGGTTTTTATAAATCGGAAAAATCTTTTGAATTAATTTTCCATCTTTTTCTATTACCCGGTTTGTCTCCATGGTATTTTTCACCAGCTCAGCGATCGATTCGTTCTGATAGGTATTTTTAAATTTTTCAAACTTCGTTTCCTTTTCGGCTGTGCTGGTCAGGCTCTTGATCTTTTCATCTTTATCACGATCGGCTTTGTTGAAACGATTGATATAGAATTTCTTGAGTACCAAAAAGAACTGGCTGGTTTCATCATAAACGCTGGAGTCGTACAAATCAACTTCGAATTTATCAATGAATTTAAAGTCTGTTTTCCCGACAAAGTCAAGCTCTTTCGTGATTTCCCTTTTTAATAAATCCAGGTCATCCTGAACTTCTTTTCGGATAGCGGCTTCCGGGTTCCTGTAGTTTAAATTGACAAAATCAAGCCGGGTCTCAAGGGCGGGGATGTAATAGATTTTCTTGTAATCCGCATCCGCCATCACCTTATCGTCAAGATAAAATTTTTGTTCGAAATCGTTGTCTTTAAATTGTGACACCATGCTTGCTTCAAACGCCCAGCGCGAAGCCATGATATCGCCCACCAAAGGAACCGTGGAAGTATTTCCAATTACAGGATTAAGCTTATCAAACTTAACCACCACACCACTTAATATTAATTGTGGGATCAGCAGAATTGGAATTAAGATGTAAATGGTTACTGCCGAATTGAAAGCCGAAGAAATATTTAATCCCAATAAATTGGCGAAGCAGGAAGTGGTGAATAAAATACCCCAATAGATGAGGAACATTCCTTTTATTTCAAGCAGCGAATTTCCTACCAGCACAAACAGGAAAGTCTGGATAAGGGAAATCATAAACAGGATTCCGATTTTGGAAACCAAATAACTACTCCGGTTCAGGTGCAGGAATTTTTCGCGTTTCAAAATTTTCTGGTCGCGAATAATTTCTTCGGCACTCACCGTAAGCCCCATAAACAAGGCTACGATCACACTCATGAAGAGATAGGCCGGCATGTTCAGGTTTTTACTGAAGACGTATTCGGTATTGAACGGATCGTCAGGATTGTAATAGCGAACAATGAAGGCAAGGATAAATGCTAAAAGGGGAGCCTCTATCAAATTAATAGCCAGGTATTGAGTGTTGTTAAGCTTGGAAAGAAGATCGCGCCAGCCAAACAACTTAACCTGGTTGAGCCAGGTTGGGATTCTTAGGGTAGAGTGCGGCACATCGGCAGAAGGAACAACCGGTGCAGGATTTATTTTTTCTTTATACTGAGCATTCCACTGTTCGGGTGAAAATTTTCGTTCATCCGTAAAATTTCCAAACTCATTAATCACTTTTGTTTCAATGATGTTAAAGATTTGCTCAGGGTTTACGTTTCCGCACTGGTAACACTCGCCCTGTTCGCTGTTAACCAGGTTGATATTCCGCTTAAAGTAGGTAAGGGCATCTACCGGATTACCATAGTAAATTTGATATCCACCGGTGTCCAGGATAATTAACTTATCGAACATTTTAAAAATGTCGGATGAAGGTTGGTGAATAACGGCAAACACTAATTTTCCTTTTAAGGATAATTCTTTCAAAAGATCAATAATGTTTTCTGAATCCCGTGATGATAGTCCGGAAGTGGGTTCGTCCACAAACAATATGGCCGGTTCGCGAAGCAGCTCCAACCCGATATTTAAACGCTTTCGCTGGCCACCGCTAATGGTTTTATGTAACGGGGAACCTACCTTAAGATGTTGGGTTTCCGTAAGCCCGAGATCACTTAATGTTTTTAAAACCAGGTCGGCAATTTCTTTTTCATTCAGATGGCTAAAACAAAGTTTAGCGGCAAAGTAGAGATTTTGATAAACTGTTAATTCTTCAATCAGCAAATCATCTTGAGGAACAAATCCGAAAACACCCTCAATTTTTTCCGGTTCTTTATAAATATCAACTCCATTAATAAGAACCTGACCTTTTGATGGCTTCTCTGTTCCATTAAGCACATGCAGCAGGGTTGACTTGCCCGCCCCGCTTGCACCCATTAATGCAACAAGGTTTCCTGATTCCTCGGCAACATTTACCTGTCTTAGGCCGAGGCCGCCATTTTTAAACTGGTACGAAATTTCTTTCGCCTCAAAGCTTGTCCGTCCGGCCTGATCTAATTTTTTGAATTGAGCCAGTATTTCGCCATAATAAACAGGATCACTTGTTTCCCAGCGCAGGGTACTGCCTGTGGCCAGGGCATTTATGCTTCCTGGTTTTTGTGGTACACCATTCAGGTATACATCGGTGTTGCCAATGTATTTAAAGAAAAAGGTATCGGTACTTTGCAGGTAGAGTACGGCAATGAAACCATTCAAGTCTTCGCGGAATATATGCTTGCATTTTCCCGGCACCTGGCGCTGGGAATCTACAATTAAAATATCTTCACTATCGGCATCGCTGCGTTGTTTGGCCAGCACATATTTTTCGATCAGGATCAGGTCACTCTTATTTATATTAAGCGCTTCACTTATTATGAGCGCCAGGGTTTGTTCCCGATCCGAAATTGCGCCATCAGCCAGTATAACACTCATCAGCTCAAGCACAATAACTATTTTTTGTTTTTGGGCAACTTCGTTGTTGATGGATTGGCAGATTTCATGAATTGTATCTTTCTCCTGCGCGGAACTCAACTTATCCGACATCTCCACAGCATACTCATCAAAAAGCTGAAGGTGGCTTTCGGTACCTCGCTGGCTCAGGTGATCGGAAAGAAAAACCTTTATGTGTTCTCGTTCCTGTTTTGTGATTAGATCTTCTTTTGCCACAAGGGCAAAAAGTCTCATGATGGCTTTTAGTACAGGTTCACTCATAGGTCAGGGTTCAGTTCTTTAAAGTTAAGAAAGAATGAGAACTAGCAGGAACAAAAAAAGGATTAACCGGTGGCTAATCCTTTTTAAAATCTTTCGATAAACAATTAATCAACTATGGATTTCCTTATTTTTTCCACCACTTTGGTTATCTCCACCAGGTTTTTATCGGTAAGTACCAAATCAGAACGGTTGTTTCTAATCTGCTCTTCAATGTTTAAGGCACGGTAGCTTGCCTGCAATGCAATGAGATCAGCAGATATAGTTGCTACGGGTTCGGCCTGGTCAATTTTGGAAAGCATTTTAACCAATTCGTCAACTGATTTTTCCTGCTCAAGAATTACGCGCATTAAAGGAGTTAGAACCAAGTTGCGGGAATCATCCGGTAAAAGATCTTTTGGATATGTTTTAATTAACCCTGTTGAAATATAAAGACCTTCAACAAAACTCCCTGTTAGCAACAAGGCGGCTAATTTGTTGCGGCTGTCATCTTTCAAATACTTTTCGCTACCCTGAACGGCCGTATTTAGAATTTTTGCCAAAGAGTCCTTGTTTGAAATGTTGCTTTCAAAACGCTGAAGCACATCTATATCGAAAGCGCCAATTACGTTAAGGTTATCGGCAAGTTTTTTTGCAGAGTTAAGATAATTGATAGCTTCCTGGGTTTTGTCGTAGGAGCTTAAGTAGCCAATATCGGCTGTGTATACACCAAGATTAAGGGCTGCTTTATCGTTGCGGCTGCTGTATTGATCAACCTTATTGCGATCGTTTAACAGTGATTGATTAAACTCAGCACCCGTTTGCTGTAGTAAGTAGGGGATTTCTGATGGCGAGGGAATATTATAGATAACATCTTCAATCTGGTCTTTCAACGATTCGCTGGCCTTATCGAAGTCAGCTGCATTTCCTTTTGAGTCATCCTTGGAACCCCCACAGGACCAGAGGCCTGCAACGGCTAATAAAGCAAGTAAATAGGAATTAAAACGAGTAAATTTCATGGGCGTTTTGGTTTAGCCTTCAATTTTAGCACATTTTTCGTTTTGGTTGAAACCGTTCGACCTTTATTTTAGCCAGAAATTAGAAAAGTAGCTCATTGTTAAACATTATTGACGAAATTCCGGTTAAAGACCCAAATGAGTAACGAGTATCCGGTTCAAACTGCCTTTATAATTGACGATAGTGAAGTGGATCTTTTCGTTCAGAAAAAATTCATTGAAATGCGCAAGTTTGCGGGCCAGGTGGTCACGTTCAGTTCGCCCACACAGGCATTGGAAGTTTTACGGGCTTCAAAAAATGGCGATGTTCCGGGGCTTGTCTTCCTGGACCTTAACATGCCTCTTTTAAATGGCTTTGAGTTTCTGGACCAGGTCAGGGAATTATCAATGGATGTTTTTGGCCGCATGAAAGTGGTCATACTTACCAGCTCCAACAGCAGTGCAGACCGCGACCGGGCCATGTCCTTCAATAATGTAATCCGGTTTATTTCAAAACCCCTTACCATGCAGGGGCTGGATGATT
>CAZNRJ010000155.1:4379-8345 GCA_964574945.1 uncultured Ohtaekwangia sp.
TGGGTAAGGGGTAGGTCTATCAGGTTTCAGTTTTAGAGGTTTGAGGAAATGTCCATGTCTTGTATTTGCTGATAAAATAAACAAGCGAGAAAATAATTAATAATGATCCAACGATGGACAGGACGTATCCGGATGATATAAAAAATTCCAGCCAGCTTAATTCTGCATTTCCAAACTCTTTAAATAATAAAAGGCCAACGCTACCGATATATCCAAACGAATCGGCCAGGTAAATAAGGAAACCAACGGTGCTTACGTATTTAAAAGTGGCAATGAGGCGATCAAAGAAAATACTATTGAATTGAATATATCCAAAGTACAAACCCATTCCCACAAGAATCATCCAGGTAGGAGGGCTAACAAGCTCTCTTTCATAAGCCCAGGTACTAAGTCCCACCATAATCATCCCAACCAGCACAATGATGTGATTAATAATCATGGCTCTTAAATTATTTTTAATAATCATTAAGCTTCCAATCACAATAAGGACTGTTATGGCTACAATTGATTCTGTGTAAGTAAAAATACCGGGTGCGTTGCCATATCCCAATGACTGCCAAATTTCTTTAGAGAAGTTATCCCTGAAATCGCGAAAGGCAGTGAGCAACATGTAGGTAAGTACCAACAGGATAAGCCCGGGGGCAAAAGTAAGGGTATACTTGATCCGCTCCTGACCTGTCATGGGACTTCGCTTTGTTCTTAGCATTTCGTCTTCGGCAGTGGGTGGCGGAATTTTATCCAACATCCATAAAAACAGGAGAAGCGGGATAAAGAAAAGGCAAGAGGCGACAAAGGGCATCCAAAATTCAGAAACTCCCCAATCCCTCATAAGAAAACCCCCAATGGTTTTAGCGAAACCGGCAGAGAAAATAAAACTTACCGATAAACTTGCTCCCAGTACTTCAGTAAATCGCCTGCCTTCGAGATACCCAAACACCATTCCCCAAACCATGCCTAAGGGCAGTCCATTCAGGAACAGAAAGATTAGGTTATAGGGAGTTGGCGCTATTGCAAAAAATAACCAGGCAATGCTGGCTATGCTTACCATTAACAAGATTCCTTTGGTTCTCGAATGAGCCCCTAATTCTGATACAACCTTAATCCCTATAAACTTCGAAAGCATATAGCCCACTACCTGAAAAATTACCATCCAAACTTTAAAGTCCGCACCCCATAGGCTCATGTTTTCGTACGTAGCAACTCCAAATGTTTTTCGCAATGCAAAAATGCAGGTGTATAAACAAAATGCAGAAACCGAAACATAAAGTGTAAACCAAAAACCATTGGTTCGGCCAAGCCAGGTTGTGATGCGTGAAGTCTTATTCAAAGCAGATTCTGTTTTGGTTAAAATTAACTTCTTTCCATCTGTTCTTGGTAAGAATACTCAATTTTTTAAATCCAATTTGGGATAAGTAATTGAGCGGTCGATTCAAATTCGCTTATGAATTGATTTGGGTGGGTGCATCTGAACTAAGTGTGATTGGAATGTTGGAAGACTTTGATAACTTGAGTATCTATGGGCTGGAATAGGGAGTTGTGCCAGGCTGACAGGACGTTTTGAAATTTCAGATTACACAAAGGAAAAGTTTGAGCTATTAAAAATATAAATTCTAAAATCTATTCTATGAAACTAAAATCAATCCTGACCGCATTCCTATTGTTTATTCTTTGGCAAGTTGAAGCCCAGCAAAAAAATAAAACTGAAAATATTGTTTTGATTACACTCGATGGGTTTCGTTGGCAGGAAGTTTTTAATGGGGCCGACTCATCGTTTATGAAGCAGCAAGCAACCCTCAAAGATCCGAAGCTGAAAGAAAAGTATTGGCGTGAAGATTTAACCGAAAGGAGAAAAGCACTGCTTCCTTTTCTATGGAGCACCATTGCCACGCAGGGTCAGATTTATGGTAACAGAACCCTTGGTAATAATGTGAATGTTACCAATAATCAATTGTTCTCCTATCCGGGCTACAATGAAGTTCTTACGGGGAGTGCCGATAATGAACGGATTAACTCGAACGATAAAATTTATAATCCCAACACCAATGTGTTGGAGTTCATAAACAAACAACCAGCCTATAAGGGTAAAGTAGCAGCTTTCTCATCATGGGATGTTTTCCCATACATAATAAACGACAAGCGCAGTGGGGTTTATGTAAGCACAGGTGTTGCCGAAATAAAAGGCACAAAACTTAGTGAAGCCGAAAAGATGATGAACAAATTAATTCTTAACCTCCCTAATCCATTAGGAGATGTTCGCCTTGATGCGTTTACATTCTATTATGGGATGGAGTACATGAAAAAGAACAAACCTAAAGTAATCTACTTCGCATTTGACGAAACAGATGACTTTGCACACCAGGGAGAATACGGTGCGTATCTTAATTCAGCAAACTATACCGATAAATTTTTCTCAGAACTTTGGGCCTACCTTCAATCCGATCCACAGTATAAGAACAAAACAACGATTATTATTACCAGCGATCATGGCCGGGGGGATAATGCGGAAGACTGGAAGCATCATGGACAGGAAATTCCTGCAGCCGATCAACTATGGTTTGCCTTCCTCGGTCCGGATACCCCGGCCTTAGGTGAAGTAAAAACTTCAGGTCAGTTGTATCAGAACCAGGTTGCAAGCACGTTGGCAAACTTACTTGGAATGGAATATAAGACAGATAAGAAAGTGGGGGATATTATTCAATCAGTGACCAAAAAATAAATGTTGTTTGTAATTTTTTATCCTAATTTTCTTTATCGATTTATTTTCACGTCCAGAATTTTTCTGGGCAACCAAACCTGCATTTGATTTTGGCCACGGTTACACCATGCGTAGTAGGGGATGGCAGTTATTTTTTTTATTTCCGTTTTCACGGATTGGCCATCATGGGCGACCTGAATGGTGGGTGCATCAAACTGAATGGTAGTTACTCCTTCTAATAAATCTTTCTGAAACATGGTTTGAAATGTTGCATGATCTGGAAGAAACAGGTTCCACGCCTGATTGTCATTGTCGGCACCTTCTACACAATACACCAATGGGCCGCGTTGCAAGGCCACGCGGTCAACATCTTGTTTTACTTCGGGCCGTGAAACAATTCGTTTTACTTCCATAGGGAGATTCAATTCAACGGCATCACCTTTTTTCCAATCCCTTTCAATTACAGCATACCCATTTTCCATTTTGTAGGAAACAGGTTTACCATTTAATGTAATCGTAAAATTGGTTTTAGTTTTATCTTCGAATACAAACAAATCTCCCGGCACGGCTTCACCTTGTGCCCAACCAGGAATGCGCAGGTTCATCGCGAATTTGGTTTTGCTTTTTGGATTAACAGTGATTTTTATTTTCCCGTCCCATGGATAATTTGTTTCCATATTTAGCGAAACATCGGTCTTGCCAATCTTTGTAGTTGTATTGCTTCCGATATAAAGATTTACCCAAATTCCTTTGTCAGAGAAACCATAGATGTAATCGCCCAGCGAAGAAACTAACCGGGCAATGTTTGCCGGGCAACACGCAGTACCAAACCATTCCCTTCTATAATGTCTTCCATCAGACGCAAGCGGGTTTCCATAGAAAAAGCGATCGCCATCTAAAGAAAGTCCATCACGTGCACCATTGTATAAACTTCGTTCGAGCACATCAATAAATTTACTGTCTCCGGTTAACAAATTCATACGCTGATTCCAATAAACCATTCCTACAGAAGCACAGGTTTCACAATATGCTTGCTCATTCGGCAACTCGTAATCCGTACCAAAACCTTCATTGCTTCCCGATGATCCAATGCCCCCGGTAACATAGAGATTGCGATAAACAACATCTTCCCATACAGCCTTCATGGCTTTCATATAGCCTTCATCACCTGTTAGCGCAGCTACATCAGCCGCACCTGTGTACATGTACATAGCGCGTACTGCATGACCCGTAATTTCTGTTTGCTCACGCACCGGCACTACATCTTGTGC
>CAZNRJ010000156.1:0-8300 GCA_964574945.1 uncultured Ohtaekwangia sp.
CAGTTTTCCTAATGGCCGCCATTAGAGATTCTTCTAATGACAATTCTGGGTTTAAAGAACACTTAATACTCAATGGCTTCATCACCTTCCTTATAATCCAGGTAGTAAATTACAAGATTGCACATTTCGTCTGTTGAATTCCATCCATAGCCAATGTCTTTGGCAGGATGATTTGGGTTGGCAGGGTTCTCGCTGGTGTTATCATACTTCGCTTCCACAATGATCCGTGAGCCAGCTGGTATTTTCAACAATCTTTTGAATTGATACGTTGATTGCCAATTGAAATCCCACTTATCAATTTTAATAAGTGGAATCTTTTCACCCTCAGCCGTCATCGCGTAAGCCAAAAAAGATTTGCCGATAAAATGCATGTGCGGCATTACGGAAATCAATGAAATATCTTTATTAACAGGATAGCTAATGTAAAATGTAGGCATCCGCTCGGCATCAATATAAAAAGGTTGGTTACGAATATCATTTTCCCGAAGCGTCAGCGTATTGACTTCGCGGGTCACAGGGTTTTTGGCGAAGTAAAGATTGATCACCGACTTGTCCTGCTGGGGTTTTGATGAAGGTGAATAATGAATGTTTAATATCAGATCCGAACCTTTACCAATTTTTTTGGCCGTGCCGGGAGGAAAAAAAATCTTAGCATTTCCGGGAACCCAACCATACAAAAATTCATCGGCCAGGGGAATAGTTTGAAACGTTTTAATCCCAGGATCCAATTCACTCATCCCATTAATACCGCGAATGCGCTGCGAGGAGTCAACCATTATTCGGCTATGATGAACTTGTTTACGGTTACCCGGAATAAATTCCACCGCTGAGATATAAGTGTCCTTAGGCAGATTGGTTGGCATTACAAAAAACCGAAAATCTTCCTCTGCCTTTTCTGAAAGTGTATACGTGCTAAGCATAGGAAGTGAAAGATCGGGCTGTACTAATTCTTTTGCAGGTAGTGGCGCAGTTTTAGATTTAACATTTTTTCCTTTAATCATTCCCGTTGCTATCCACTTTTCTATGACATCAATTTCTGATTGCTCCAATTTCTTTTCGTTCCTAAAAGTTTGAAAAGTGGGGTCTGCCTTCCACGGTGGCATGTACCGAGTTTTTGTTACATGGCCAATAAAATTTCCCTTTGCCTTTACCTCCTCATAGGTCAATAGACTAAAGGGGCCAATTCCACCGGACTTATGACAAGCCACACAGTTGTTTTTCAAAATGGGTTCAATGTCTGCATAGAAGGTCGGTTTGGATTGGCCAAATGCACATGCCAAGTGAAACGATACAGCAACAATTAGATTAAATCTTTTCATCATTTTCATTTTTCTAATGATGCGGGTGTGCTTCCATCTTTTCTGATCGTTGAATAAAACAACCGAGAACTTCCGTTTCAGTTATGGATGGTTTCTCATTGTTCAAGCCGGCTTGAATAGCGTCAATCAGGTAATGAGCAGTAACTTCCTTTCGATAGCGCCCTAATTCATAAAACCAGTTATCAATGGCTCCTCTATACAAAACCTGCTTGTTCTTAATAACAAATACTTCAGGTGTTGATTTGGCATCCAACATTTCAGTCAACTCGTGCTTTTTGTCATCCTTCAGTTCTATTGTGTTTGGGATTTTATACTCATTACGAAAAGTAGTCGATTCCTTTTTTGTTAATCCTGCAGGAAAATATCCAACGAACTGAACAGGATTACCCGAAAACTGGTTGGAGATCTCTTTTATTGTATTCAAATACTTTTGTGTGATCGGGCAATCCACCGCCATAAAAATTGCAACTTGAATCTCCGGGGACTGTGCTTTATGATCATGTTGCCCTTGAACAAGACTTGCGCTTATTAATAAGATGAAGATAAGTTTCTTCATTACTATCAATTAAATTCTCTCTACTCCCAAACCCGGTTTATCCGAACAGTACATCATTCCATCTTTCAAAACAAAACCACCTGTTACTTCATCCTTGGCTAAATCTAGACTTCCATCAAGATCGATGTACTTTGTATTGGCACAGGCGAATGCCGTATGCAAGGCTGCCGTTATGCTCACAATGCTTTCATCATTGCAGCCCCAGAAAAGATCGACACCTGCTAAAGAACCAATGTCTGCAATTTTTAGCGCCTGGCTTATACCCCCGCACTTCATCAACTTAATGTTAAAAATTCCGGCTGCGACCGGTGGCTTCACCAGATCGAAAGCATGTTGAGGTGTAAGCAAGGATTCATCAGCGGCAAGTATTTTGCGAATTTCGTCCGGTAGTTTTTTCGATTCTTCAATTGCCCTGGCGGGAAGCGGTTGTTCAATCAATTCAATATCCAATGCTTTTGTTCGATTGTAGAACTCAATTGTTTTAGCCGTTGTATAGCCTTGGTTCGCATCAATACGGATGATAAACTTTTTGCCGAATTTCTCGCGCAACTTTACCACACGTTCAATATCTTCTTCAAGATCAATACCAAGCTTAACCTTTAGCACCGTAAAACCTCGCTCACTATATTCCGCAGCTTCTTTCAAAGTCTCCTCCACGTTTTTAATACCAATAGTGTTGGAGGTGGGAAGGGAATGAATTTTTTGTCCCAAATACTTTACGAGTGGAATATTCAAATGCTTGGTGAAGGCATCATAGAGAGCGATGTCAAGCGCGGCACGGGCAGCAGGATTTTTCGGTAGCTTTTGCCACACCTCGAAAGTGAGTTGATGGATTTCGTGAATATCACGACCAATCAAGAATTGGATTTTCTTTTCCTGAAGAGCCTGTTTACATTGTTCAAAACTTTCTCCGGTTACATATTCGCTTGGGCTTGCTGCGCCTATCCCGGTTACTCCATTCTCTAACGTAATCTCAACAAAGGCATTGAGTACTTCATCAACCGTTTTGAAAGCGATGGTGTATGGCTTTGTGTTGCTAAGATCGGCCGACCAGACTCTAATAGATTTTATTTTCATTTGATTCGTTTACGAATAAGTTTTGGGTTTCTCCTATCATGAATTACCCCGAAGATAGTAATGGAATACTTTACAACTTTGAAAACAATAATGTAAGGAAATCTATCTACGTGCTTAAACCTTGCTCCCTTGGTTCTTGAACGATAGATAAGTGGGTTCGCAGCAAGTTGTTCAGTAGCTATTTTAAGGTTTTCAACAAATTTTCTGTCGAGGCCAATACCTTGATCTCCATACCAGTCAATTATTTCCTGAAGGTCAGTCTCAAACTCTTCAGCATATTGAACTGAAAAGGTCATTTAAATCTTAAATGCGATTCTATTTCCTTCCATGTATAAGTTTTGCCTTCACCCCTTTCGTGCCTCTCTATTCTCTTACTAATTTCTTCTTGTTGCTCCTTCGAAAGGAAACTCTCATCCTGCGAATCTAAACTATCCCAAATTTTCTCGATAAGAAGGATTTTCTCATCAGCACTCAACTTAAGTATTTCTTCTACTTTAACCATAGTAAAAAAGTTTGAAATAAAGTTACAAATACTTTTACACTTATGCGATCGATTTATCGATCATATCCTTAAAAACAGCCACTAACCGGTCTACTCCATCTTCCAATGGAAGTATAATCGGAATACCAAGCTCTTTTTCTTTTTGAGCAGCATACTCACGCGCTTCTTGTTCGGTCATCTTTGCTGTATTAACAGTAATAGCAACGGTAGGCGCCCCATAAATTTTTATCAATGCAATTTCATCTTGTATCTCCGGAATGTAGGCCGGGTAATATTCCATGTCTTTATACTGTTTACGTGCCGGGTTATGCTGGATCACAGCCGCATTCGCATCCGCTGAAACAATCCATTCGGCCCCGGCCGGACCACTTGGATTCCGTAATGACGACTGACCTTCAATAAAAATAATATCGGGCTTTGCTTCTTCCCAGCATTGAACAATGGCATGTTCCATTTCGCCCGAAATAAAATCGTTCAATGTACTATCAAACACAAACCCGTATTTAGCGCCTTGCATCCAACCCGTCTGTCCCGTATAAATCATTTCAGCACGGAAGCCGGCTTTGCGCATGGCTTCTGTTAAAAACCGGGTAGTAGTTCTTTTTCCTAAAGCGCAATCGGTACCCAACACGGCAATCTTCGGGCAATGCACATTTTTTATTTTACCCGACCAAAAATGAAGGTCCTTAAATTTTTTGGGCTTACGTACGTCAATGATCTCCAATCCCCGGGAACGGGCAAAGTCAGCTAATTCGGGAATATCAGAAATGTATTCGTGCAAGCCATTTACTAAACTATACCCATGCACCAAGGCATCTTTGAGTGTAGCCCGAAGTGAATCCGGAATAACCCCGCCTTTCGTAGCAACCCCTATAATACAATACTTAGCAGCTTGCTTCGATGTTTTTGCAAACTCATCGATAGAAGTATACACGGGGATGTTACGTTTTTTGCCATCCAACACTTCTCCGGCATCTTTGCCACCATGTTTGGGATCAATTACTCCAATAATATTATAGCGATCCGTGCCGCGAATCAATCCGTGTGCTGTTTTGCCGCTGTTGCTATCCAGGTAGCCCGCGGTGATAATGATGGCATTACTTTTTTCCATAGATGTGTTTAGTGAAGTCCGAAAATTACGGGGATTAATTACGAAACTCAAAGACTTTGGACGGAATGAATTAAAGTTAATGATCCGCTGTTTTAAATCCCGGAAGGGTTAGGATTAAATTCTCTACTCCAGATCATTTTAACCTATGCCCAAATGAAGGCGGCAAAATAAATGTAATTTTGGCATAGGATATGGTATGTAAGTGACTTCAACAATAAATGAAAATTATGAAACTGCTTCTTGCTTTCGCGTGTGTGCTTGCACTCAGTCATTTATCCCTGGGACAGTCCTTAGTAGGTAATTGGCAACTTACTGATGAGAAAACCTGCTTTCAAAGTAACATGGAAGAGAGCGATACCGAAATTGAGCTAAAGGACGGCATGGGCGCTTCAAAACAATCGGTGGTGCGTATAATAAGTTTCAGTAAAAAAGGAACGGGAGAAGAAGGGATTTTTACGCAGGGAAAAAAGAAAGGAAGTGATGTAAAAAAGTTTGATTATCGCCTTACCGATCAGGAACTCCAATTCTTAGATAAGAAATCAGGAATGGCTACCCAGCGATTTATCATTGATGAACTTTCGGCTAACACCTTACGCTTTCACAACGCAATAAAAGAGTGTGAAGTCAAAACATTTACACGCGTTGAATGATGAATGAAACGGTAATTCCGAAAAGGGACATTCGCAAATTAAAACTCGAAGAGTTAAAAGAGTTTTTTGTCGCCCAGGGCGAAAAGCCCTTTCGGGCCCAGCAGGTGTACGAGTGGCTGTGGATGAAGTCGGCCAAGAGCATCGACCAAATGACCAACATCTCGCTCGAAACGCGCGACATGTTGAAGAAGCACTTTGTGATCAATCACATTAAAGTTGACAACATGCAGCGCAGTGCAGATGGCACGATAAAGAATGCCGTTACCCTGCACGATGGAATGATCGTTGAGTCTGTTTTGATCCCTACCGAAAAAAGAATTACTGCTTGTGTTTCGTCACAAGTTGGGTGCAGTTTGGCTTGCAAATTTTGCGCAACGGCTCGTCTTAAGCGGCAACGCAACTTAAGCCCGGATGAAATCTATGATCAGGTGGTGGCTATTAAAGAACAGGCCGAAGTGTTTTTTGGCAGGCCGCTAACCAACATTGTGTTCATGGGTATGGGCGAACCACTGCTTAACTATGCAAATGTTACTGCCGCCATTGAAAAGATTACTGCACAAAAAGGGCTTAACATGGCGAGCCGAAGGATAACAGTCTCTACCGTTGGCGTTGCCAAAATGATTAAGAAGATGGCCGATGACCAGGTGAAGTTTAACTTAGCGGTATCGCTCCACTCCGCAATCAACAAAACCAGGTCATCCATTATGCCTATTAATGATACCAATTCACTTGAGGAACTGGGCGAAGCGTTGATCTATTGGTATCAAAAGACAAAAAATAAAGTGACTTACGAATATGTTGTGTGGAAAGGTATTAACGACACACCGGAAGATGCTGAGGCGTTATTAAGGTTTTGTAAACTTGTGCCTTCCAAAGTAAACCTGATTGAATATAATCCCATTGACGAGGGGAGTTTTCAGCAAGCTTCAGACGAGGTGTTAAACATGTATATGGACTTGCTGGAAAAAAACGGCATAACAACCCGCATCCGGAAAAGCCGCGGTAAAGATATTGATGCTGCCTGCGGACAATTGGCGAATAAGGTTTAACAAAAGATTTGACTTTCTTATGAATAGAAAACTGAGCAACCTACTTATCGGTTCTATCTTTCTTATAGCCTTTAAGTCAGAAACTCCACTCGATCAAATTGTTGCAAGCTATCAACGGTATTTAGAAGAACTACCGCAAGAAAAAGTTTACGTCCACTTAGATAGACCATATTACTCATCAGGCGAAACAATATGGTTCAAGGCATATTTGGTTGCCGGACCACTTCATGAACCGTCTCCACTGAGTCATATTATTTACATTGAGCTTATCGATCAATTGCAGAAGGTAGTTCAAACAACAAGACTTCTTGCTGACCAATCCTCTGCAGGAGGTTACATTTCACTCCCCGATACATTATCCACGGGCAATTATACAATTCGCGCCTACACGCAATGGATGAATAATTTTAACGAAGATTACTTTTTTCATCAGCGTGTAAAAATTTTTAATCCTGACGTAATAAAAGAGGGTGGGCAAGAAGAAGATAATATCGATTTGCAATTTTTTCCGGAAGGAGGATATTTAGTTGCAGGGCTTAAATCCAAACTAGCCTTTAAAGCAATTGGCAAGGACGGACTCGGGCGCAAAGTGAAGGGGCATATTGTAAATGAAAAGGGTGTAACAGCTGCAGTTTTTGAAAGTAATCTTTTGGGAATGGGTTTCTGCAACCTCCTGCCTGAAGCAGGACATACCTATAAAGCAATTATAGAAAAAAGTAATCTCGAAAAAGCAATACCACATGCTCTTGAGTCTGGCATAGTTATGTCGGTTACTAATGATCCTAGTCAAAGTGACGTAGTTATTAGAATACAAATTTCTGTGTCAAGCGTTAACAAGACAGTTTTCCTTGTTGGCCAAACCCGAGGTCTTGTTGGTTATGCAGTAGAGAAAAAACTAATTGCTCCAATCTCCTTTGTCAAAATTCCAAAATCAAACTTTCCTGCTGGTGTATCACAACTTACCCTGGTTGAGGAAGGTGGAACTGCACTACTCGAACGATTAATTTTCATTGATGAGCATAAGCCATTATCCATTAAAATCAAGACCGATAAAGAAATTTACAAGCCGAGGGAAAAGATTACTATGAGCATTAACACACAAAATGCGGATGGTAAACCTGCTATTTCCTACTTATCGCTAGCTGTTTGCGATAAACAGCAAATATTAATTGATGATAATCGTGAGAATATTTATTCGTACTTATATCTCAGTTCTGATTTAAAGGGGCACATCGAATCACCCGGATATTATTTCAATGATGAAAATAAGAACCGAGCTGAGGATTTGGATGCGTTAATGTTGACCCAGGGGTGGAGAAGATTTTTACCGGCAAAAAATTTTCCTGTAATTTCCCTTAAAGCGGAAAGAGGGTTGACAATTACAGGGCACTTGCTGGATAAATACACAAACAAACCTATAGCCAATGGAAAAGTCTCTTACTTTGCTACCTTTCCTATGCCCGATGCAAAAACTACAACCACCCATTCGAATGGTGAATTCGCCATCTCCCCCATTTTATACTTTGATAGTGCACAAGCCGTACTTCAGGGTGAAACGAGAAAAGGGAATAAGGCCGTGAAATTTGTTATGGACACGGCATTGAATACCATCCCAATGAACTTTTCTATTAGTTCTTTGCAGGGCTCGCTGAATAGTTACGAAAAAGAACTTATTAAAAAATCGCTGCAGCAAAGACAAATTGATGCTGCATTCAACTTTGATGGGAATGCAAAGATTTTGGATGCTGTCGAGGTAAAAGGGAAAAGGGAATCTGCATCGAGGGAGGAGACAAAAATTTATGGAAATGGGTCTGCAACCTTACAAGTTGCAAAGGATCCGGTCTTAGAGAATTTCACACACCCCATGCAATTGCTTCAGGGGCGAGTTGCAGGAGTTCAGGTAGCAGGTAACGGTGGCAATTGGAGTGTTTTGATTCGTGGTGTTAATTCCATTGCTTCGGGAACAACACCGCTAATTATGGTTGATAATACTCCGGTGGACATAGATTACTTGGGAATGCTTTCTGTAAGAGATA